>NZ_CACSIG010000007.1:0-90569 GCF_902705815.1 Alteromonas infernus | reverse complement strand
TACCAATGTACTGCTGAACAAATAATGTTCAAAGATCAACAGCCTCTAGTTACAGTCTCACCAATGATGCCTATATGACCATTTTGGAAGTTGCTTTTACGCTAGGGTCTTCAACCTGCAAACTTCGTTTGATAACGGTTTTACATGCAATATGTAATTAAAAGATGTTATCTGTAATGAATATGTAAATGAAATTTTGGCAATTAATATCCTTTAAAGATCTACAGTCTTAGGCAACAGAAATATATAGAATTAAGAAGCGTAGAATGTATACTGGTGTTTCTGTCACTTACAGTCAGCAATGTTGTTTTGTGGCCACAGCGCCGACTAAAACCAACGGCTTGTTTGTCTCATATTTGATGCTAGGGAATGGCTTTGCACAACAAAAAACGCTTTTCAGCAATTTCACTCTTTTCAAAATTTGCATCTGTCGGTGTACTGAATACAGCTATACATTGGTTGTCATTTTTTGCATTAACCTATCTTGGGTATGATCAAGCTCTTTCGAATCTTATTGCTTTCTCTGTCGCAGTAACATTTTCTTTCTTCGCGAACAGCAAGTTCACTTTCAATTCAAAAGTTTCTGTAAATCGCTATCTTATATTTACCGCTTTTATGGGCGCTTTAGCATTCTTGTTTGGCTTTTTGGCTGATGCCTGGAAACTACATGAGGTAGTTACTCTAGTCCTGTTCTCTGGAACAAGTCTGGTTGTTGGCTTTTTGTTTTCTAGATATATCGTTTTTAAAGAGGTTTAAGTAAACCCATGGACAAAATTTCGCTAGTTGTTCCCGTTTTCAATGAAGAAGAAGTTATAGATATTTTTTATGAAAAAGTTAGGGCAGAGCTAAGTCAATACCAAGTTCAGATAGTCTTTATAGATGATGGCAGTTCTGACAAAACACTTGAAATCATTTCTCGAATAGCTGCTAGTGATGAAAATGTGAAAGCACTTTCCTTTATAAAAAACTTTGGGAAAGAACCCGCGCTATTTGCCGGTTTAGAGCACAGTGATGGTGACGCCGTTATTCCCATCGATGTGGACCTGCAAGATCCAATTGAAGTTGTTCACGAGTTGATTGCTAAGTGGCGAGAGGGCTATGAAATGGTGCTCGCTAAACGTGCCAATCGAGATTCAGATACTTACCTAAAACGTAAAACAGCACAGTGGTTTTATTCTTTTCATAACAAAATTAGCAATACAAAAATAGAAGAAAACGTTGGTGATTTTAGGCTTTTGGATAAGAAAATCGTTCAAAGTATTATTCAACTTGAAGAGCGCAATCTCTTTATGAAAGCTATTTTATCTTGGTGTGGCGGCAAAACCGCGATTGTAGAATACACCCGCGACGAACGTGCAGCTGGTACGACAAAGTTCAATGGCTGGAAGTTATGGAATCTGGCTTTAGAGGGGATCACAGGTTTCTCAACGGTACCTCTTAGAATGTGGACTTATATAGGGTTTATGATTTCATCAATCTCGTTCGTATACGGTTTATTGATGATTGTTGAAAAGCTTGTATGGGGAAATGCCGTCCCTGGTTATCCCTCTTTAATGGTATCGGTATTATTCCTTGGTGGGGTTCAGCTCATAGGTATAGGTGTATTAGGTGAGTACATAGGTCGCATTTATGTTGAAACCAAACGGCGACCTAGGTATATCCTTAACAATACTAGTAGCGACAAGGATGTTAAATAATGCTGACTATATTTGAAAAAATTGATGAAAAGTACCTAATTTTATTCTTATTGGCAGTTTCATTCATCGTAAGGCTACTGGGAGCTGACTCTTTCTCTCTATGGTTTGATGAAGCATTGAATTTTCGTATTGTAAGCAATCCTTGGAATGTACTGTGGATCTCTAATTATGATCCTACGCCACCACTGTACTATTCAATACTCAAAGTTTTCATTAGCCCAAATACATCTGAGCTAACTATTCGATTACCTAGCATAATTTTTGGTACACTCACTGTTTTTATATTTTATAAAATATGTAGATTGTTTTTCACAAAAGCTGACTCATTCCTTGCCGCCATTCTATTCTCTTTTTCAGTTCACCAAGTAGAATATTCTCAAGAGGCAAGAGCTTACGCTACCCAACTTTTTTTCGCGATAACAGCTTTATACTATTTGTTGACGATCGTATTAAAAACTCCAATTAGTAAGAAAGCATACTATTTTTATGGCGTTTTTACGTTGTGTGCGCTGTATACGCATAACATTTCGGTATTTTATGTCGTTTCTTATAATATGATCTTCTTTATTCATGTAATAAAAGACCGAGAGTACAAGAAAATTAAGCCATGGATGATAACAAACAGTATTGTTTTTGCCCTTTGGCTTCCTTGGCCTTTAGTAACGGTTTTGTCGGGAGAGGGGAATACATTTAATTGGTTGAAGCATATATCTTTCGGTCAATTTATTTTTTCGTCTGCAAAATCTATTAAGATATCAGCAGATCCAGATTCAGTAAAACCATGGGACATTCTTTTTATTGCAGCGATGGTGTATGGTTTATGGCACTGTGTTAAAAGTAAGCAACGCAATCTACTTCTTGTTCTTTTTTCGATGGCTTTCGCACTACTATTCTGCGTTTGGACAGTAGGTTTTTATAAGCCTATATTTATGAGTAGAACAATTGTAGGGTCTACCCTCATAGCTTATTTATTGATTGCCTGCTTTCTTTCTGGTACCCACAAAAAGTTAAAAATAGCTTCTTTTGGTGTATTGTCTGTCTTTCATTTACTGGCGTATTCTAATTTTTACCTAGAAAGGTACTCTGAGAATGAACAATGGAAACAAGCAGTTTCTAAGCTGGAGTTAGTAGGGGCTGACAAGTTATTAGTTTGTACACAATCGCCATCTTGGGTTCTAAGTTATTATAATAATTCAGGATTAGAAATTTATTTCTATAAAGAGTCGGCTAATGGATTTTATGAGACTGAGGCGACTATGCTAAAAAAAATAGAAAGTAAAGAAAGCGATGCTTTCCAAGATTTAAAACGTAAAACGTTTCAGCCTGATGAAACTTTGTATTTCATTGATAGCCACTGCTCTAAAAAAACGCGGGCGAAGTTTAACAATATGTTTGTGTTGTCGGAAGTTGATACCGAAAACCATCGTCGAATTAAAATTTATTCTGCGAGGATGCAGTAAATTTAGCTTAAGGCGACTAAAATATCTACAGGGGAAAAAGGAATTTAAATTACAAGACAAGTCTGTGGAGTACTTAGGTGCTGTGAAAGACATTTTATTATTCTTAGTCGCTTGATTATCTCCTTGAAGCATTTGCTTATCGCTAGCTTATGATGGTTTAGAGTTGGCCTCTACCCCAGAAACAACGCCATGACATTCATGATATTTTTAATAAATTGATGACAATGGAGATCCTAAAATGAAGAAATGTTAAAGGAAAGAACAAGTCATCATGATTATCAAGCGTAAACGTCCGCTAATCCCACCTAGCGCTTAGCAAAGTGCCATGGTAGTAGTTGCTCGATGTTCGGCGCTGGCTTGCTGAACTCATCAAGGCAAGACATCACATACTCGAACACATTGAGGTCATTGGCTTTAGCGGTTTCGATAATACTGTAGAGCACCGCACTGGCGTTTGCACCTGTGGCAGTTTGGCTAAACAGCCAATTTTTTCGGCCTATCACGAACGGTTTAATCGCGCGCTCAGCGCGATTGTTATCGATATTCAGCAATCCATCGAGTGTGTAGCGTGCTAGCTTTTCCCATTGGTTCAAGCAGTATTGTACCGCTTCACCTAATTTGGTTTTCGGTAGCACTTGGTGTACTGATTTCTCTAGCCATGTATGGAGCTGGTTGAGTAACGGCAGGCTCTTTTCTTGTCTGGTAAGGTAGCGCACCTCCACCGTTTTATCTTTAAGCTGCGTTTCTATGCGGTAGAGCTTTTGGATGTGATTCAGAGCCCAATCCGCTTTGCCACTGCCTTTTTTACCTGCGCCTTTTTTGGCTTCCATGAACTTACGACGTGCATGTGCCCAGCAACCAATGAGTGTAGCTTGCGTTTGCTCGTAACCTTGATAGCCATCCACTTGTAGATAGCCGCTATAGCCTTGCAGGAAGTCTACTGCGCATTGCCCTGCGCGACTATTGTGATAATCGTACAACACGATATTGGATGTCGCTGTATCGGGGATATGACCGCTAGGTGAATCAGCACCACTGGCATACAACCACATATAGCTGTTCGCTTTTTCAGACTCGACCACTTTCAGCGTGGTTTCATCCGCCGCGATAACGGGTTGTTGCAGCAGGTGTTTATCTAGTTGGTCATAAAGCGGTTTAAACAACTCAGCGCAGCGGACTATCCAATCCGCCATGGTTTTACGGCTTAATTCGATACCGTGCTGTTTGAACATCGCTTCTTGTCGATAAAGCGGTAACCCATACTGATATTTGCTGGTGATGATTTGACTTAACAAGCTTGGCGTTGCGTAGCCTTTTGGGATAACGCTGTGAGGTACGGGCGCTTGTTTAATCGTGTTGCTGATACCGTCCTTTTCACAGGTACGGCACGCGTATTTAGGGCGAACATGCTCAATCACTTTGACCTGAGCTGGGATAAACTGAAGCTTCTCTGACTTATCTTCACCAATGCGATGTAATTCGCCCGCACAACAGCCACAGATTTTTTCTTCATCGCTAATATCGTGAACGATAACTTCACGAGGCAGGTCTTTAGGTAGCGGGTTACGTGTGGGCTTTTTACGGGTATAGCTAATCGTTTCTTCGGCTGTTTCAGCTTCAACAACCAGTTCTTCCGCTTCGTTAAACAACTCACCTTGCCCAGGGTGGCCTTCGGTGCTTTTTCCAAACTGCTTATGCTGGGCAACGCGGAACTGTTCTTCTAAATAGGCAATCCGC
Organism: Alteromonas infernus; assembly: GCF_902705815.1. Classification (NCBI taxonomy): domain Bacteria; kingdom Pseudomonadati; phylum Pseudomonadota; class Gammaproteobacteria; order Alteromonadales; family Alteromonadaceae; genus Alteromonas; species Alteromonas infernus. Next base: position 85,675 of record NZ_CACSIG010000007.1, on the reverse strand, counting down.
GCGCGCTTCTCTTCAAGAAGCGCTTCAAGTTCAGCGATGCGGGATTGGTATTCTTTCTCGTTCATACCACTATTATCCCGTATTAAGCTGCTGATTACCTTACATTATTAAGACTATTTCGTGATCGTTAATCGCTACTTATGATCATAGGTTATAAGCCGGATGCGTTGTAGTGCAACGGCTGATGGCCTATGACATCGTAGCCCGATAACAGCCATTGTAGCTGTTGTTCACTCATATGCATCTGTTTTAAGTTCGCATCGACAGGCCACTTAAAGCGATACTTCTCGAGGCGTTTATACCAGAGAGCGAAGCCCGTTTTATCCCAATAGAGTATTTTGACCTTATCGCGCTTTTTGTTGCAGAAGACGAACAGTGCATCGCGAAACGGATTCAGGTTCATATCCTGCTCAACAACGACAATTAAGCCATTTATCGATTTGCGGAAATCGACGATATCCATGTAAAGGTAAATGTCGGCAGGCTCTACGAACATCTTCATTCGGACAATGCCTTCATCACGGTAGCAATCCAGTGAGGGTTAATATTGATTGGCACGCTAAGTTGAGCATTTCCAAGTTGCAGGAGAAGTTCGCCACCCATTGCTTCGGTGTAGGATTCAACCTTCGTGACTTCACGTTTCACCTGAACAAACTTGTTGCTTGTTCGCTGTAACCGAATATCACGACGCCTGGTGTAGTAAGTTTGAACATTAATCTGCTGTTGGCGACAAAACGCCACTGCGGTGGGCCCGCTTTGCTTTTGCTGCTCGAATAAGTTGAGCCAGTCTTGCACTTCTCTTCGCTGATATTGCATGGTCATTCTCCTTAACAAAAAGAGAACACCATGCCGTAGCTAACTTATGAATTGAACGTGGGGAGTAAGCGTCCGATAATTCCACCTAGCGCTTAGCAAACTGCCATGGTAGCAGTTGCTCGATGTCGACGTCGGGCTTGCTGAGTTCATCAAGGCAAGTCATCACATACTCGAATACGTTCAGGTCGTTGGCTTTAGCCGTTTCGATGATGCTGTAGAGAACAGCGCTGGCGTTGGCGCCCGTGGCCGTTTGGCTAAACAGCCAGTTTTTTCTACCTATGACGAACGGCTTTATCCCGCGCTCAGCGCGATTATTATCGATACTCAATAACCCGCCGAGTGTATAGCGTTCCAGCTTTTTCCATTGGTTTAAGCAGTATTGTATCGCTTCGCCCAACTTGGTTTTGGGTAACACTTGTTGAGCCGATTTCATTAGCCACATATGAAGCTGGCTCAGTAACGGCACACTTTTTTCTTGTCTTGTAATATATCGCACCTCTACCGTTTTATCTTTTAGCTGGGTTTCTAGGCGGTAGAGTTTTTGGATGTGATTGAGTGCCCAATCCGCTTTGCCACTACCTTTTTTACCTGCGCCTTTCTTCGCTTCCATGAACTTACGACGTGCATGTGCCCAACAGCCGATGAGTGTGGCTTGCGTTTGCTCGTAGCCTTGATAACCATCCACTTGTAAGTAACCGTTGTAACCACGAAGGAAGTCTACCGCGCATTGCCCTGCGCGACTATTGTGATAATCGTACAGCACGATATTAAGTATCGCTGTATCAGGTATATTACCCGCAGATGAGTCAGCACCACTGGCGTACAGCCACATATAGCTATTCGCTTTCTCAGATGAAACCACTTTCAACGTGGTTTCATCCGCCGCAATTACCGACTGTTGCAGCAGGTGTTGTTGAAGTTGGTCATAAAGGGGTTTAAACAACTCAGCGCAACGGACTATCCAATCAGCCATGGTTTGACGGCTTAGTTCGATACCATGCTGCTTAAACATTGCTTCTTGGCGATAAAGCGGTAACCCATACTGATATTTGCTGGTAATGACTTGCGCTAACAAGCTTGGGGTGGCATAACCTTTAGGGATAACGCTGTGAGGCACAGGCGCTTGTTTAACCGTGTTGCTGATGCCGTCTTTCTCACAAGTACGACATGCATATTTGGGGCGAACATGCTCAATTATTTTTACCTGAGCAGGGATAAACTGAAGCTTCTCTGACTTATCTTCACCAATGCGATGTAGCTTACCCGAACAACAGCCACAGATTTTTTCTTCGTTGCTAATATCGTGAACGATAACATCACGAGGCAGGTCTTTAGGTAGCGGTTTACGTGTGGGCTTTTTTCGGGTGTAACTAATCGTTTCTTCGGCTGTTTCAGCTTCAGCAACCAGTTCTTCCGGTTCATTAAACAACTCACCTTGCCCAAGATGGCCTTCGGTGCTTTTACCGAACTGCTTGTGCTGAGCAATACGAAACTGCTCTTCAAGATATTGATAGCGCGACATAACCTGCGACAACATTTTTTTCAATATCGCAGGGTCGTCAGGTAAGTTTTCGATATCAATATTCATGACGTTATTATCATGCAATAAGCCACTGATTACCCGACATTATTAAGACTATTTCGTGATCGTAAATCGCTACTTATGATCACAGGTTATAAGCCGGATGCAGTAGTGCAACGGCTGATGGCCTATTACATCGTAGCCTGATAACAGCCACTGTAACTGCTGTTCACTTACATTCAGATGCTGTAAGTTAGCATCGACAGGCCACTTGAACCGATGCTTCTCGAGACGTTTGTACCAAAGCGCAAAGCCCGTTTTATCCCAATAGAGTATTTTGAGCTTATCGCGCTTTTTATTGCAAAACACAAACAGCGCATCACGAAAGGCATTGAGCTCCATGTTCTGTTCGACCACTACAATCAAGCCATTAATCGATTTACGAAAGTCGACGATATCCATGTATAAATAAACGTCGGCAGGCTCAACAAACATCTTCATTCAGCTAGTGCCTTCATCACGGTAGCAAGCCAGTGAGGGCTAACATTCGTTGGCACGCTAAGATGAGCGCTCCCAAGTTGCAGAAGAAGTTCGCCACCGGTCTCATCGGTGTGTGACTCAACCTTTGTTACTTCACGTTTGACGTGAACGAACTTGCTGTGAGTACGCTGAAGACGAATATCACGTCGCCTGGTGTAGTAGGTTTGGACATTAATCTGTTGCTGGCGGCAAAACGCCACCGCTGTGAGTCCACTTTGTTTTTGTTGCTCAAATAAATTGAGCCAGTCTTCTACTTCTCTTCGTTGATGATGCGCCATGGTCATTCTCCTTAACAAAGAGAGCACCATGACGTAGAAAACCTATGAATTGAATGTGGGGATTACCGGACGGACACCGTGGGGATTACCGGACGGACACTATCAAGCAGCATGAGATTGGCGTTAAGATAGACGACATCTGCCGCGAGATGGGTATTTTATCAGGAATATCTTAGAATTGGCGCAGCGAGTATGCGTGCGCCGAAGTCGATGAAGCAAAGCGCCTAAATAGCTTGAGTCTGGAAACGCTAAGCGATAAAGGGTGCTAACTCGCAACCTTCTCGAAGTTGAAACCTAGCTATGTATCTTCAATTATTATGCTTTACCATCGAGGATTGCAGCTTATAGTAATTTGTATGTAAGGGAGTATAAAGGCTATATTTACACGGAGATAGAAAGGCGGCCTCGATACTTTTTTTGAAGTCAAATCTAATTCCGCATTTTAGTTGCACTCATCGTTGCCAGCTAAAATAATATCTAATTCTTCAGGCTGGTCTTCTGATGTTCTGTTATCAAGAAGCGTCTTGCAAGCAGGTGGCAGTTCATTAACTGTACAAGTTGTACCTTCATCATATAAGCTGTAGTCCTTGCAGTATAAATCATGGCTCGTTAAATGGTTGATATGGCCTTGATTTGCTTTGTACAAAATAAATCTTGCTAAGTTACGTTCTTTCCATGGGACTCCAAGGTTGATGTTTAGCGATTCGTTTTTAACTATGTCTATAGCTTCGCTAATAATTTTATTTCGCTTACTGACTCTTTCTGTGAACTCAACGAAGCCAGTAATAGTTATCGCCGTAAAGCCTATGAATGTGATAGAGACATAAGTTAAAAACTTACTTTTCTCAGTTGACACAATGTATATAGGAAAAACAAGATAAATTAGATAGTTATAATAAGAAAAGATGTTAGAAGCGCCAATTGACTGGCTTACTAAAAGACAGTAAAGCGCCATAGGAATACAAGACAATATTAGAATGGCATAGAGGTCAAATCGAGCCCTAAGAGTCATAAATACCAAGATGGCAGAAATGACAGCCAGTTCTATATAATTCTTACCAACATACGCTGCAAGGCTCTTGTCTCTTTTCGCTACATAATCAGGGTTTATTTCTCCACCAAGAAGGAAGAATGAGAGAAGCCATAGCAAGCATGGTATAAGAAATAACGTCTCTATATAGCTTAAAGGGCTTTTTAAATAATCGATAAATACTGAATAGTTGAGGGCTTTTAAAGCTTTAAAGTTTGTTAATATAAAAAATAAGCCTAAGAACGAAGCAGCGTAAAGTATCGTAGTTTCTTTAAAGTAAAGCGATACAAAAAATGATGATAGGGAAAGAAATAAAGCTAGTTTTTTACCCAAAATACCCCTCATGCCCAATCTAAGAAAAAGAACACTTGTACAGAAAAACAAAAGAATATTTCTCTCAGAATAAATTGCCGAAGAGTATATATTAACTACGGGAGGCGCAATCGCAATTAAACTCAGGAAAACAAGCCTTCTGTTTTTAGGGATAAAATCAAATGCGAAGTAGGCTATCGTTAATAAACAAATAAAGTGGAGAATCAAATACACTTTTAACGCAGTAAAACTGTTAAAAACCTTCAGTAAAATGGCATTGTCTACGTGAGATAGAGGGAAGAACCGACCATTCCATATTCGTAAACTTATTTCATTTTCTATGAGAAACCTTAATTGCACAGACATTGAATCATAGTCGACACTAAAGTCTGTGAAGTTATATGTGCTCAAGCAAATCGAAAAAACACCGGATATCAACATAAGAAATAAAGCTGTTATTGAGACATCTTTGTCTTTTATATCTGACTTATTAGAAGTCTTTAGTCTGTCGAGGTTAACTGAGGAAAACTGACTAGCTAGATAAAGAAGTACTAAAGAAGCGAATAAAAATATGACAAGAGCTGCTGATGTAGGCATCCAAATCCCTTTAAGTGAATCAACAGATTTAGTCTGTAAAAGACGGTAAGTTAATCGAGTGAGCAAGGTTAAACTCGATAATAGTATAATGCCAGGATTAACTGCTGTTTGGTAGAGCTTTATCACGAAAATAAACGAAAATGAGACATTACCTTAAGTCGAGCTTCGCATATTCTATATCTGATGTTCACTCTTTTTCCCACAAAATTTCGCCATTATCAGCTATATAGGGTAGCGGTAATGTCTGTCACTCGTGTAAACTACCGCTTTTATTTCAGGCAAGCCTTAGCGCACAGAATAATTCTTCCTATGCTTTGGTCATGCAGTCATCATGTAAATTGAGGAAAACATGGAGCTTGACGCTATTATCAATCAGGCACTGAAATTAAATTCTTATCTTGCATCACTGGCGTTTTCGTTGTGATAATTCTCCTGAATTAGCACCAATGCACAAAATAAGGTCAGCGCCTTCTAAATTGCAAATGAGAACTTCTTGATTGTAGTTTACAACAAGTTGCAAATTGCCAAAGGACTCACTTTTCTTTCTACCTCATTTTCTTTTTGAACAATGTCCAATAGTCATTTGCGATTTTTTCGATACTGTAATCGAAGCTACGTAATTTTGATTGCTTACTATAATGCTCTACCACCTCTGGTGTCTGAAAACAGTTGATGGCGTCGGTGAGCATTGCCGAACTATTTACAGGCACTAACACTCCGTATTCAGCCATCTCCAGACCGCGCGCCGAAAAAGCATGGTTGCCGGCTAGAATTTCCGCAGGGCCGGAAGGGCAATCAGACATAATAACTGCTTTACCTAGGACCATTGCTTCTAGCAGTGCGTTTGGAAAACCTTCATTGGTTGAGGCAGAAATGTAGTATTTTGCTCGCGAAATTACCGCGTAGGGGTTCTTAGCATAGCCAAGTAGCATAACCCTATCATGTGCTTTTATTGCTGAAATATATTCGACTAGCTCTTTTTGCAACTCACCAGTTCCTAGCACGACCAATGGAGCAGGCTCTGAAGATGCGAGAAAGGCATTTATTAATAACTTTGTGTTTTTACTTTTAGTGAGTCTACCAACGGATACTACAAATTCACCGGGTAAACTAAATTCCGGTGATTTCTGACCAAGCGCGATTATATCTTCAATCGGATAGGGGTTAAATATTGTAGCAGCACGTCGCTTGTCTACATTATAGGTGCTAACTAAGTTCTCTGTTACGCCCGTCGACACGCCTAAAGCTGTGCCAGCCAACCGATAACATATCTTAGGTATGATATCAGCTATTATTCGTTTAACACCAAAAAACTGATTGTCAAAGTGGCTACTTAGGTGCATGCGTTCGCAAATGACAGTAGGGTAATTATGTACCAACTTGCCAACAATAGCATTGCATACATTGGCTCGAACCAAGAAACTCACACATAAGTTTGGTTTTATGCTTTTGACATGACGATAAACGTTTAAAATACTCAAAAACAAACTTCGTTTACTGTTTGCAACGATAAGATTAACATTTTTTGGAAGTTCTCGCACAATAGGCTCGTCGTCCAATAAGAGAACATGAACTTCGATGTCTTGGTATAGATTTTCTTGGCTTAAAATATTTACCAGTGCTCGCTCTGCCCCCCCATAGCCAATAGAATTAATAATAATTAGTAAGTGCTTCATAGAATGTTGTAACAATTAAAAAAGCCAAGATTGCATATGCTTAATAAATTTTCAATGCTTTCTATTTTCCATTATTATTTAAAACTAGCTTCATGATGGTGAATTACGCGAGAAATAGCTATCAAAACTATCAAACATTGTCGAGCTCGTTTTAAAGGGATTTATAAGTGAAAATTGCGCTTTACCAACCATGGATCTATCTGCACGGCGGCTTGGAGAAAAGCTTATTAGAAGTTGTTACCCGCTCTCAACACGATTGGGTTGTTTTTACAGGGCATTATGAGCCGGAAAATACATTTCCAGAGTTCAAAAATGTTGATGTACGGGTATTGAACTCCACTTCCGTAGAACGAACGCTATTTGGTACTTTGATTAGTGCTTTTCAAATTGCTCGGCAAAAAATTCCGGCAGAAGATTTTGACGCTGTAGTTGTATGGTGTGACGGCTTAGGCGACTTTATTTCATTTCGTAATCATTCGTTACCTCTTATGAATATTTGTAGTACGCCATTACGTGCAGCATTTGATCCTGTGTATGAAAGACAGGTATTAGCTAATAGCGGCTTTTTGTATCATCTCAGTTATAAGCTTTTTAAATTTGGCTTCAAAATAGTAGATAAAGCTGCATGGCGGTACTTCGATAGTATCATTACTACAAGCACCGAAGTAAAAAACAGAATTATTGAAGGCGAGCTTTGTACTGATGAATCTAGAATGGTGATGGCATATCCAGGCATTGAATTCAAAAGTAGCCTTGAAGATGTGACTTACGAACCATTTATTCTTTTACCCGGCAGAATTATGTGGACTAAAAATATTCAGCTAGCTATTTCTGCTTTTCTCAAGGCTGATTTAAATACCCCTTGGAAGTTGAAAATTGCCGGTTTCCTTGATGAAAAAAGCCAAACATATTTAGAAGAGTTAAAAGAGCTAGCAAATCATTCATCTAATATCGAGTTTATTATTTCACCCTTACATCAAGAGTTGAGCTTACTGTATAAGCAAACTGCTTTTTGTTTGTTCCCCCCTTTAAATGAAGATTGGGGTATTGTTCCTTTAGAAAGTATGAACCACGCCAAAGCAGTGATTGCTAACGCAAGTGGCGGACCGAAAGAGAGCATTGAAAATAAAAAAACGGGCTTTTTACTTCAGCCAGAAGTGGACGCGTGGGCAGAAAAAATAAGATTGTTAGCTGGAGATATTCCACTTTGTAAGAGCATGGGTATCAATGCTAATGAGAGGGTCAAATCTTTTTCATGGAGTGAGTTTGTAAAACGAATTGATAATACCTTGTCTAACATTATCAAAGAGTAACATCCTAGTGTTTAGAACTATTAGCTGATAACTTCACTAAATATGTTTTCTTTCGCTGTGCTTATTTGTTTGCGGCTCTTATTACATATTTTACTGTGAGTACAGTTTTCATTTACCGTGTTTATGTGATTTCCCTCCAAAATTTCGCCATTATCAGCTATATAGGGTAGCGGTAATGTCAGTCACTCGTGTAAACTACCGCTTTTATTTCAGGCAAGCCTTAGCGCACAGAATAATTCTTCCTATGCTTTGGCCATGCAGTCATCATGTAAATTGAGGAAAACATGGAGCTTGACGCTATTATCAATCAGGCACAAAGCCAGATTGACGCTGCACAAGATGCAGCTACATTAGACCAAGTTAGGGTCGAATTCATGGGTAAGAAAGGTAAACTTACCGACTTACTTAAAGGGCTTGGAAAGTTATCTAACGAAGAACGTCCTGCCGCAGGCCAAAAGATTAACCAAGCTAAGCAAGTTATTCAGCAAGCTATTTCTGCAAAAGGTGAGTTTTTACGCACTGAAGAGCTAAATAAAAAGCTAGCAGAAGAAGCCGTGGATGTAACTTTGCCTGGTCGTACAGAAAAGCCAGGAAACTTGCATCCGGTAAGCCGCACGATTGCGCGTATTGAATCTTTCTTTGGAGAGCTTGGTTTTTCAGTTAAGACCGGCCCTGAAATTGAAGATGGTTTTCACAACTTCGATGCACTGAACATTCCAGCGAATCACCCAGCGCGTGCTGACCACGATACGTTTTACTTCAACCCAGACATGATGCTTCGTACGCAAACCTCTGGAGTTCAAATTCGTACCATGGAAACGGAAAAGCCGCCACTGCGTATTATCTCGCCAGGGCGCGTGTATCGTAACGACTACGATCAAACGCACACGCCAATGTTCCACCAAGTGGAAGGTTTGATGGTTGATAAGAACGTTAGCTTTACCGACCTTAAAGGTATTTTGCACGACTTTTTACATCACTTCTTTGAAGAGTCACTAGAAGTTCGCTTCCGTCCGTCTTATTTCCCGTTTACTGAGCCGTCAGCTGAAGTCGACGTAATGGGTAAAAACGGTCAGTGGCTTGAAGTATTGGGCTGCGGCATGGTGCACCCAAATGTACTTAAAGCGGTGGGTATCGACCCAGAAGAGTACACAGGTTTTGCCTTTGGTATGGGCGTAGAGCGCTTAACTATGCTTCGTTACGGTGTTAACGACTTGCGCGCGTTTTTTGAAAACGATCTTCGTTTCCTTAAGCAGTTCAACTAAGGCAGAGAGTACACATGAAATTCAGTGAAAAATGGTTAAGAGAGTGGGTTAGCCCGTCGCTGTCGGCACATGAGCTGTCTGAACAGTTGAGCATGGCTGGCCTTGAAGTAGACGGTGTTGAGCCAGTAGCAGGCGATTTTAAAGGCGTGCTAGTAGGTGAAGTGGTTGAGTGCGGTCAGCACCCGAACGCCGATAAACTGCGCGTAACTAAGATTAACGTAGGTGGCGATGAGCTACTTGATATCGTTTGTGGTGCGCCTAACTGCCGCCAGGGCATCAAAGTAGCAGTTGCTGTTGTTGGCGCTGTATTACCTGGCGACTTTAAAATTAAAAAAGCGAAGCTTCGCGGCGAGCCGTCATTCGGTATGCTATGTAGCTTCTCTGAGCTAGGTATTAGCGACGACCACGATGGTATTATCGAGCTTCCAGCCGATGCACCTATTGGCGCAGACATTCGCGATTACCTGGGTCTTGATGACAACGCTATTGAAGTAGACCTTACACCAAACCGCGCAGACTGTTTGGGTATTCGCGGTATTGCCCGTGAAGTTGGCGTGCTTAATAACCTTGACGTGTGCGAGCCTGAAGTCGCTGGGGTAGATGCAACTATTGATGATAAATTATCAATTACGTTAAGCGCTGACGACGCATGCCCACGTTATTTGGGCCGAGTGGTTAAGGGCGTTAACGTTAAAGCAGCATCGCCATTGTGGTTAGTTGAAAAGTTACGTCGTTGCGGTATTCGCAGCATCGACCCCATTGTAGACGTGACTAATTTTGTATTGCTAGAGCTTGGCCAACCAATGCACGCGTTTAACCTTGCCAGCATTGAAGGCAACATTAATGTGCGTATGGCGAATGAAGGCGAAACGCTTACGCTACTTGACGAGACCGAAGCTAAGTTACAAAGCAATACTTTAGTTATTGCTGATGACAACAAAGCGTTAGCTATGGCGGGTATTTTTGGTGGCTTACATTCTGGTGTAACTTCTGAAACACAAGACATTTTGCTTGAAAGTGCGTTCTTTAGCCGTGATGCGATTATGGGCCGTGCCCGTCAGTACGGTTTGCATACCGATGCGTCGCACCGCTACGAGCGTGGTGTAGACCCACAGCTTCAGCGTAAAGCCATGGAGCGCGCTACTGCACTGGTACTTGAAATTTGCGGGGGTGAAGCTGGCCCTGTTGTTGAAGCAGCGGCTGAAGACAAGCTACCTAAGCAAGCTACGGTTAAGCTTCGTCGCGAACGTTTGTCTCGCGTACTAGGTATTAGCATTGACGATGCGAAAGTAACGGAAATGCTAAACCGCCTTGGTTTAGAAGTAACGCAAACTGAAGCCGGCTGGGAAGCAGTTGCGCCAAGCTATCGTTTCGATATTTCAATTGAAGAAGATTTGATTGAAGAAATTGCGCGTGTATACGGCTACAACAACATTCCAAACGTGGCACCAAAAGCGACGTTGGCAATGCTGCCTTCGCAAGAAGCCAAGCTGCCGTTAAACACAATGAAGTCATTGCTTCTAAGCCGTGGCTACAATGAAGCAATTACTTACTCGTTCGTAGACCCTAAAATTCAAAACGCATTATTCCCAGACGTAAAGGGTATGGTGTTACCACACCCAATTTCATCTGATATGTCGGTAATGCGTGTAAGTTTATGGCCGGGTTTGCTAGGTGCTACTGCTTATAATCAGAAGCGTCAGCAGCAACGTGTTCGCATGTTTGAAACCGGATTACGCTTTATTCCTCAACAAGATGCGCCAAATGGTGTATTGCAACAGCAAGTAATTGGTGGTGTAGTAGCAGGGCGTCGTAATGAAGAACATTGGGACTTGGGTGACAGCCCGGTTGATTTCTTCGATGCAAAAGCCGACGTTGAGGCGTTATTGGCACTTACAGGCAGAACCGGTGAGTTCCAGTTCGTTACAGGGCTACACAGTGCGTTACACCCTGGCATGACGGCAAAAATTTTGCTTAATGATGAAGAAGTTGGCTATATTGGTGCTATACACCCGCAGTTCACTAAATTGCTTGGTGTTAACGGCCGTGTATTTGTGTTCGAACTAGTGGTAGATGCCATTACTGAGCGCAAGTTACCGTCAGCCGTACCAGTATCGCGCTTCCCATCGAATCGCCGTGATATTGCTATTACGGTTAAAGATGAAGTGCGTGTAGGGAATGTTCTTTCTTACATAGAAAATATTGGCGTAAATCAACTAGTTGCTCTAAACTTGTTCGATGAGTACAAAGGCAAGGGAATTGAGCCTGGCTATAAGAGCCTTGCTTTGTCACTTCATTTACAAGATCCGGATAAAACCTTGGAAGAAGCTGAGATTCAGCAAGCTGTAGATACTGTGGTTAAAGGTCTGGAATCTGAGTTTGGGGCCGCGTTAAGAGAGTAAACTATGGCATTGACCAAAGCCGAGATGGCTGAACACCTATTCGAGAAACTAGGCATTAACAAGCGTGATGCGAAGGATCTGGTAGAGCTTTTTTTCGAAGAGATTAAAGGCGCTCTGGAATCTGGTGAGCAAGTAAAACTGTCAGGTTTTGGCAACTTTGACCTGCGTGATAAAAATGAACGTCCTGGCCGCAATCCAAAAACCGGTGAAGACATTCCAATTAAAGCACGTCGTGTGGTTACATTCCGCCCGGGTCAAAAACTGAAAAGCCGAGTTGAAAACTCAGAGCCTGTCGACCAATAATCTTTAGGTCGTTACAATACTGAAAAAGAGCGAGATCTCTCGCTCTTTTTGTATTGCTTCTTTTATACAGTGCTTTCGCACTGGCTTTCATATGCAATATCTTTGGAGGAAAGTGTGAAAAAAGCACTTGTCGTTCTTGCTATTATTGTTGCTGCTACGTTTTCATGGTTTGCTTATCTGTCGCTAGATGCAGACAAACGAGACCAAGACGCAGCGCAAGTTCCGCTAATCACAGTCATGGAAATTCTTCACGCCAGCGATTTGCAGCAAGGTGTAAAGCAAGCGGTTAAAGATGGGAATGTTGAAGCTGTAAATTCATGGATGGTACAAGCTCGTGAAGTAGGGCAGGCTGCCAACTTGTCACCTGAAGATATGGATTATCTTAGCTCGGAAACCGCCGAAGACTACGTCGTATTCAATGCTAAGCGCCAGCTGTACAACGAAGCGTTTGAAGCGCGTTATTATGCGTTGGAAGAGGTAGAAACGCTTAAAGAGCAGTATCCGGAAGCCAAGGACTTGTTTGCTCGTACTGATGCGTTGATTGAAAAGCGTGACGCTATTATTCAACAAATTGCTGTCGCTATTTCAGGAAGCGAACAGCCCGATGATGCGGCGCTTCAAGAAGCACGCAAGCAGTGGCTAGCGAAATCGAGCAAATAAGCAGCTTTTAGGGCTGCTTTTCTCTACAGACTAGTCTATCTCGTCTTTACACTGAATTCTTAACTCTGCGCTGTAATGGCGGCAGTTGCATAACTAAATGCCTGAGATGTTAGTTTTTGGTTAAGTTGCTAATACGCTCAGTGTTGATATTAAATTAACTGAACTAACCTACCGAGATATCCGCAAACTTAGCACCGGTAAGTGTTGCTAAGTCAGCCGGGGAAAGCGCCACTTCTAACCCTCGTTTTCCCGCACTCACGTGCATAATAGCAAGGCCTTCGGCGCTTTTGTGAATAACGCTGGCTAACCGTTTTTTTTGGCCCAAAGGGCTTACACCACCTAACACATAGCCTGTTGCTACCATCACCGCGTTGGCCTGCGCCATTTCTACTTTTTTAACACCTAGTGCTTTTGCCATTTTCTTTTCGCTTAGCTTGGTGTTTACGGGTACCACGGCAACTGCAAGCTTATTATTGTCTGTACTAACCACTAATGTTTTGAATACGGTGTCTGCATTAAGGTTAAGCTTTTCAACGGCTTCTAGCCCGTACGATGCCGCATTGGCATCGTGTTCATATTTTAATACCTTGTGTGCTATTCGCTTTTTCGTAAGTAATGTAATGGCAGGTGTCATTCGGCTTCTTTCTTATAAAAGACTCGGCTGTGTATGGGCTTGCTGGGTAACAAGGGCGTTGCAGCATGCACTGCGTAGTCGTTAAACCCTGCTGTAAAAAAATCTGACAGTGGGTGGCCCGATTGCCCGCCAGGTAAGGTGAGGATTGCGTCTTCAAGGTGGCCAGGGCTTACAAAAAATCGTTCAGACGCACCAAATTTAGGCGCTTGAACGGCGGGCATATACGTATCGCCAAAGCCTTCCACTTGCTGCATGTTTAACATGCTTCCTACTAATGGGATTTGACTCGCGAAGGGGTGTTCTACTGAGAGGGCATTAACCTTGCCCCATGCTAACGTTTCCATATCGGCTTCAACTGGCGAATACTTATCTAGCAGTTTGTGTTTGGCGCGGCGGTAGGCATCCACAAGCAGTTCGTCGAAGCTTTCAGTGTCGGCAGGTAGCCAAGAGCTTGGCTGACTGTGAATTAATTGCCAAGTGGCGGGCTCTATGCCCCTTAATAGCGTTCGGCTGTTAACTCCTTGTTTGTCTAACGTTGAAAGTAAGCCGCCAAAGAGCGTTTGCACCACTTCCTGCCTAAAGTATTTCACCAGCGTATAACCTACGGAGTCTTCGCAGGCACATTCTTTCCATGCGTTTAAATAGGCAAGGTCTGGCTTAAACTCAATGTCTTGCATATTTAACAAGCCATACAGTAAATGCTGCCAGGGAATAAGAAACTGCGCATGATTATCTAGCTGAATAGCGTAAAAGTCGGTTTCATTGAAGGTGTCTTTCTCAAACAGCCTATCTCTTATTTGCTGTCCGCGCGCACCTAGCGCGTAGCCACCGTTACCCCACACTTTCGTGTCTTCTGCCGATACCACGCGAGCGTTCGCGGTCCAGATCCTACCCATACTTGGGTTAATAACTTCAGGTAAATTAGTTGCGCGTTGAGGGGAAGTGTTCGCTGTATTACTTTCTTTAATTGCCGTAAAAGTAGCGCGTTCTCTTGCCATTACTGCGCCCCCTGGTAACCAAGCCGCGCTGCCGTCTTTATCAACAATGACTAAGTTTTGGGTGGGAATGGCTATGCGTTTACCGGTTTTAACCGCGGCATCAACACTGTTCGCTGTACCAAAGTCCACAATGCCTAAGTTAGCGGCAAAAGGGTGGTGGGCCACCCAATTTAGGGCGTAGCGTTTGCCGTTCAATTCCCTCACTGGGCCAAACTGACTCACATCGAAGGAAAATTCATGTTCACCATCGGGCAAAGGAATGCGTTCAGTAACAGTTGTTGTTGCTGTGTCGTCATCCAGCGCAATCCAGTCTACGTTATCTAAATTTGCGTTTGTAAAGCCCCATGCTATATGCCCGTTAGTGCCTACAACAATGCCGGGTAACCCGGGTAGCGATACGCCCGTTACTTGTACATTTTTACCCGCGTCTTGATAGTTAAGCTGTGCTCGGTACCAAATTATTGGCACACGAAGGCTTAGGTGCATATCGTTGGCTAAAAGGCCTGCACCTGTTGACGTGTGTGCACCTGTTACTGCCCAATTATTACTGCCAATATCCGGTAGTTCTGCGGCATTGTACTGGGCGCGCGCTATAGCTGTGTCTTCTTTTGGGGTACCTACATCTGGTTGAGGCGTTGTAGTACGAAGAGAGGCTGGGTAGGCCGGTATGGGCGCGTCGAGTAAAGGGATTTCGCTGGCATCAAGGGCCGCCTGATAGTTACTTGGCTGAGTAATAAAACCGTATACGTCCTGCCCGAAGGTTGAAAGCAATGCTTCTCTGGCTAAGTCAAGCTCTACCTGGCTACCTTGTAAGTCCATATACATGCTGTAAATAACAAGGATGCTGTCGGTAGGGCGCCACTGCACCACGTCCACACCCGCGGCTAAGTATTCAAACGGCGGCAGGGTGTATTCAGATAGCGCATCGTTTACGCCATGAGCGTAGCGTACTAATAGCTCTTGTTGCCTAGCGGGCAAGTTATCAAATACGGCTTTTGCGCGCTGCTCGAACTGGTGGAACCGCGCTTTTTTGTCAATATCAAGGGCAATGTCACCCACCCATTGGGACAAATTGCCTGAAGCTGTGCGCCGCTGAAGATCCATTTGAAGGAAACGGTCTTGGGCGTGAGCAAAGCCAAGCGCGTAGGCGGCGTCGAAAATGTCGTTGGCTTTTACCATCGCGTGGCCTAAATCATCGCGACTGAGCTCAGTAGGCGCGTCTACGTGATAAGTGGCACTGTTTCCATTAAGAGCGGGCAGGCTTAGGCGCAGCGAAATATAAAGTGCAATAGCAGTAACTGAAAGCAGCGTTAAAACACCAAAAACCAACCACTTGATCCAATTTATCACGTGTAAAACTCCCTATTTTTCTCTATCCTAACCACAGAACTTGCAAATTTGAAGTGATGTTTTATGACAAATATTAAGGTGGTGCTGTGGGGCCGTTAATGTTGGACTGTCAGGCCGAAGAACTCTTGCCTGAAGAAAAGGAAAAGTTAGCACACCCAGTGGTTGGGGGCGTAATTTTATTTACCCGAAACTATCACGATAAGCGCCAGTTATCTGCCTTGGTTCAAGATATCCGGCGTTTTGCTAAAAATAACGTGCTTATTGCTGTGGATCACGAAGGTGGTCGCGTTCAGCGTTTTCGCGACGGGTTTACCGCAATACCGGCAATGGGCGATATTTTACGGCAGTCTGAACATCAAGATGAAAGCGCGGCATATGCAAAAGCGTGTGGTTTAGCGTTAGCTTACGAACTAAAAACGCTAGATATCGATTTTAGCTTCGCACCGGTTCTCGATATTAATGGTGTGTCGCAAGTTATTGGCGATAGGGCGTTTAGTGATAATGCTGATGAGGTTATTCGCCTTGCTACACAGCTTATTCAAGGGCTAAAAACCGTGAACATGCCTGCTATTGGGAAGCACTTTCCCGGGCACGGCAGCGTAGCTCCAGATTCCCATATTGCTTTACCTGTGGATGAGCGCGGTTTTGACGAGATACGCCGTACGGATATGGTGGTGTTTGAACGCGTTATTGAACGTGCGCTGCTAGATGGCGTTATGCCCGCCCACGTTATTTATAATCAAGTTTGTGACAAGCCGGCTGGTTTTTCTTCAACGTGGCTAAAAACCATTTTGAAAAACGATATAGGTTTTAACGGTGCCGTGTTTTCTGATGATTTGTCGATGCACGGTGCAAGCGTTGCGGGAAGCTATGTTGAGCGCGCTGAAGCAGCGCTTGAAGCTGGGTGCGATATGGTACTGGCGTGCAACAACCCGAAAGGCGCGGAGAGTATTCTAGATGGTTTAGAGGCACGCTTTTCAAACCCGAATAACAGTGACGTAGCAAGGCAAGAGCGTGTGATGGCACTGTATGGGCGAGTGATGCCCGCCGGGCTTTACGATAAGTATGAAAGCGCAGTGGCCCTTATTGCGCGGTTAAGTGAACGATAGTACCGGTTACACCGGTACTTCATCTACCCCGGCTTCTATGTTTAAGAAGCGCGCAAAGGTGAACAGAAAGTCGCTTAGCCGGTTTAAGTAGGCGTGAACCACTTCCGGTACATCGTAGTGTTTTGAAAGGCTAATGACCGAACGCTCGGCGCGACGACAGACCGCACGACAAACGTGAGCCTGTGCTGCGGCTTTGCTTCCGCCTGGCAAAACAAATGACGTATTGGGCGGCATTTGGCTAGTAAGGGAGTCGATAGCGCTTTCAAGCTTTTCAACGTCGTTTGGGGTTAATGTAGAACTTGCTGAAATGGCAAAGCCAGCTTGAAAGAGACTGCGCTGAATGTCGTGTAGCAGAGAATTATGCGTTGCTGGTACATGGGCAACTAACAAGCCAATATGACTATTGAGTTCATCCATATCGCCATAACTTTGCACAACTAAGTCGTCTTTATCAACGCGAACGGCTTTGTCGGCATAAATTTGCGTACTGCCTTTATCGCCAGTACGAGTATAAATTTTCATAAAATCTTACCTAAAGCTAATTTTTTGAAAGCTGCTTCTTAAAAGCGAGGCTAAAACGAGTAGCCTTTACCGGTCTTAAAAGAAACCCACCAATGTGGTGTCTTCAGCCTGCCAATCTTAACCGGGCCCTTTCTAACTAGGCACTGGTTACTCGTCGTTGCCGGTGGAAGGGCGCTGGTATCGGCGCACCTGAACGACAAAACCAAATAAAGGGTGGTCGAAATAATGTAGCTGGGTACTAATAATTCGGCGTTGCTCTACAAGTGGCACCGACACTAACCTGTATTCAGGGGGCGCGGTATTTTCCACTGTGCTGTCATCTTCGCTGCTAAAGTAACTCAATGGCACGGGCTGTCGGTAAAACATTTCACTATCAACGTGAAGGTAGGGCACGCGGTTAATATATTTAAGGAATACTTTAATGGTACCGTCAATTTCCCAAATAGGCGTTCTTAATGACCCATCGCCTGCGCCGTCTTCGCCTTGCTCAACAATTAACGGCCCATCTAGCGCTTTAAAGGCGTTAAACGCAATGGGTTTAGGTTTTTCCAATCGGCGCTCTAGCGCGGTAAAGAGGTCTTGTACTGCCACTAATTCCGACGCTACGTTACTGCTTTTGCTGCCGTCTGGCATACCTTGCACGCCTTGTGCGTTAGGCACATTGGCAGATATTTGAGCGTTATTGGCAGCAGTATTAGTGGTATTAAAAGTGGTGCCGGTTTCTGTGGTTAGCGACGCGGTGGCATCGTAACCAAATTGTGGGTTCTCATTTAACCCATTGTCTGTCGCGTTAGTTTGTATATCTTTGCGCATCTCGCCGGAAAGGTTGTACTGCTGCGCATAATTTTGACCACCGAAAAGCCTCACTTTGAAGGCATTGTTTTTCCCAAACATTACGGGCTGACGCCATGTAGCGTGGAATAAACGCTCTAGGTCTCGATTCGAGCGAATTTGGCGAGAAATCGATGACAAGGCCTGTTCGTTACTGGTAAGTAAATGCGCTTTTGACGCTAACGGCCAGTCATGACCTTCTACAATTATCGGCAAATCAGCAGGCGCAGGCATTCTGTTATCCGGGTAATGGGCTTTCCATACGATAGCGGGTTGTAGCGCGTCGCTACTGGCCTCACTGTCGCTGACGTCGTCATTTACCGCAGCAGTTGCGCTGGCAAGGGTGGTAAACTCTACGCTAAGCCACGGCTTTTCTTCTTCGCAGTATTTGAATTCTGGAACCTGTATGGGAGTGCTGTGCTTAATGCCGAAAAACGACGCCCAATAGCCCGCGATGGTTTCAGCATTCGGAGCCGGCGTTAAATTTTCTTCGGTATCAAACGTACTGCTGTAGAAAGCGCGTGCAGCCGGAAGATCGATTTGTGGCAGATTAAACAACGCCTCGTTCGGCCACTTTACCGTGGTATCTGCCCCACAAACCGCTAAGCCCTGTTTTAAGTAGCTAATATCAGGTGAAATAATATCACTGATGATGTCTGCCTGAGCGCGCGGGGCCGATAGGTTGTCAGCCAGCGAGAACTGCTCTTCTAGCTCTGTTAGTGCCACGTTGCGCTTAAATGCAATGACTTCAACATCAAACCACCAATTATCATTGGCAAGTGCAGGGGTTGAAACAGTATTTAAGAAAATTGCGCCTATCGAGGCAACTAACGGGCACCAGCGAGATAACTTCATGTTACCGCGACTCCTTTGCAAAATCGGCAATAATATCGCTAATGAACGCAATTCGCGCTTTAGCTGTGTCGGTCTTTTTCACCAAACGCAGTTTTTGGCTGCCTTCAAATTTGAAGGTGTTCGGCTTGGTTTGTACAAGGCTAATAATATAGCCCGGATTGACCTTCGTGTTCTCTTTGAACTCTATGGTACCGCCTTGTGCCGACAAGTCTACTTTTAGAATGCCTAAATCATGGGCTTTTAGTTTGATTTCAGCCACTTCAATTAAGTTCTTCGCCGGCTCTGGCAGCAGGCCAAAACGGTCGATACATTCCACCTGGAACTCATCAATGTCATCTTGCGTCGCACAGCTCGCCAAGCGCTTATACAGTGATAAGCGTGTGTTTACATCGGCAATGTAATCTTCCGGTAATAGGGCAGGAATGCGAAGCTCTACTTCGGTATGGCCAGACATCGCATCGTCTAGCGACGGCTCTCTGCCGTCTTTAAGGGCATTAACGGCTTTATCAAGCATGTCCATGTAAAGGCTAAACCCTACGCTTGCGATTTGACCCGATTGGTCGTCGCCTAAAAGCTCGCCTGCACCACGTATTTCTAAATCGTGAGTAGCCAGTGCGAAACCTGCACCTAGGTCTTCTAACTGAGATATCGCTTCTAAGCGCTTCACGGCATCTTTTGTCATGCGCTTAGGGTGCGGCGTTAGCAGATACGCATAAGCTTGGTGATGTGAACGGCCCACACGCCCGCGCAGTTGGTGAAGCTGCGCTAAACCTAAATGGTCGGCTCTATCCATAATAATGGTGTTCGCACTAGGTACATCAATGCCCGTTTCGATAATAGTGGTACACACAAGCACGTTGTAGCGCTGGTGATAAAAGTCGCTCATCACGCTTTCTAACTCGCGCTCGCGCATTTGACCGTGCCCCATTGCAATGCGTGCTTCGGGAACAATTTCGGCAATCTCTTCTACGGTTCGTGCAATACTTTCAACTTCATTGTGAAGGAAGTAAACCTGACCACCGCGTAAAATTTCACGCATAATGGCTTCGCGAATAACCGCTTTATTGCGCTGCTGCACAAACGTTTTAATAGACAAACGACGGGCAGGGGCGGTGGCGATAATCGACAAGTCGCGCATGCCGGAAAGGGCCATGTTTAGGGTACGTGGAATAGGGGTTGCGGTAAGCGTGAGAATATCAACATCGGCGCGCAGCGATTTCAGTTTTTCTTTTTGGCGAACACCGAAGCGGTGTTCCTCGTCTATTATGACAAGGCCTAAGTCTTTGTACTTTATATCGCTAGAAAGCAGTTTGTGGGTTCCCACGACAATGTCTACTTTACCTTCGCCAATACGTTCAACCACCGACTTTTGCGCTTTACCGCTAACAAACCGGCTCATTACTTCTATTTCGAACGGCCAGGCTGCGAAGCGGTCTTTAAAGTTTTCATAATGCTGCTGAGCAAGTAGCGTTGTAGGCACCAAAATAGCCACTTGTTTACCTGCATTTGCGGCAAGGAAAGCGGCGCGCATGGCAACTTCAGTTTTACCAAAGCCTACGTCTCCGCATACTAGGCGGTCCATCGCTGACGGGCTGCCCATATCATGCATAACCGCTGCAATAGCTTGGGCTTGGTCGGGTGTTTCTTCAAAGGGAAAACTATCGGCAAAGGCTTGATAATCGTCCCAGTTAATCTTGTATTCGAAGCCGGGTTTCGCCGCGCGGCGTGCGTATACGTCTAACAGCTCAGCGGCTACGTCGCGTACTTTTTCAGCCGCCTTTTGCTTTGCTCTTGTCCACGCGTCTGAGCCTAAGGCGCTAACTGGCGCGCTGTCTGCATCGCCACCGGTGTAGCGAGAAATCAAATGAAGCGAGGCTACCGGTACATATAATTTCGACTGTTTAGCGTATTCAATACACAGATATTCTGTGGTTACGCCACCCGCGTCGAGGGTTTGTAGCCCTAAATAGCGGCCGACGCCGTGATCTAAGTGCACCACGGGTTGGCCAATAGAAAGCTCGGCCAAGTTGCGAATAATGGCGCTTTCATCGGTAGCGGTTCTTTTATCACGTAGGCGACGCTGGCTAACCTTTTGGCCTAGCAGCTCGGTTTCAGTAATAAACAGCAGTTCGCCTTCCTCGGTTTGCCAGCGGAAGCTGTTATCCACCATGCCAACCGTAATACCAATACTGTTGTGGCTTGCGATGAAATCACTGTAACTGTCTACGATAGTGGGCTTTATGCCGGCTTTAGCAAGCACCGTCAGCAAGCCTTCTCGACGGCCTTGGGTTTCTGCACAAAACAGTACTTTAGCCCCGTTGTCGGTGGCGTGGTTTACTGTTTTAATTAAACGCTCGGCAGGCACTTTTTTCTGCGAGTTAATGGCAATGTCGTCAAGCTTTTCGCACTGTAAATTAGTGGTGCCCGGCTTTTCTTCAAGTACGGCGTTGGTTAACGATGCACGGGGCCACTGCTTAATTGCGCCAAACAGTTCGTTTATAGGTAAAAAGAGTTCATCAGGCGCAAGCAGGGGGCGCGCTAAATTATATCGATACTGCTCGTAGCGCTCTTGTACGTCGGCCCAGAAAAACTCACTGGCGTCTTGTACATCGCCGTGAAGCAGCAGCAGGCTCTTTGGATGCAGGTAATCAAACAGCGTTGCGGTGTTTTTGAAAAACAGAGGAAGGTAGTATTCCACACCGCTTGGCATTGTGCCTTTGCTAACCTGGGAAAATACGCTTTCTGACGCGTTGTTCGCATCGAACTTTTCCAAAAACTGCTGCCGGAAAAGCGTAATGGCCTCTTTATCGATAGGGAATTCACGGGCTGGCAACAAACGTATTTTATTGACTGACTCGCCAGAACGCTGGGTTTCAGTATCGAAGTAGCGAATAGAGTCTATTTCATCGTCGAATAAGTCGATACGAAACGGTTGGTCGCTTCCCATTGGGAATAAGTCGATAATACTGCCGCGCACAGAAAATTCGCTATGGCTCATTACTTGGCTTACATGTAAGTAGCCGGCTTGCTCTAGGTTTCGTCTGAATTGGTCTCTGTCTAACGTGTCGCCCTTGTTTAGCATCAGTAAGTACTTAGCCAAATAGTCGGTGGGCGCTAGACGCTGCATTAGCGTGTTAACAGGAACAATGAAAATGCCATCGCCTTGCTGAGTAAAACGAAACAGGGTTTCTAAACGCTGGGAAACAATATCCTGATGGGGCGAGAATGAGTCATAAGGCAGCGTTTCCCAGTCAGGGAAGAGAGTAATGGGCGTATTATGCTTATTATCGCTTAAGAAAAACGCTATTTCTTTTTCAAGCTTCATCGCCGAAGGCGTGTCGGCGGTGATAAGTACAATAGGGCCTTTATACTGGCTAAGTGCTTGACTGATACATAGCGCGGCGCTGCTGCCTTGAAGCTGGCCCCAATGCTTGTGGTCTTGTGAAGCGGCTTCTTTTTTAGGCGCAGGTAATGGTAGCGATAATAAAGTGGCTGTCATGACGTCCTGTTTGTTTTAGTGCAAGAGGTTTTTTACGGCTTATATACTGTTATTGGGGCAAATTAGGATCCCGCTTTTTTATCTTTTGACCGTTTTCGCAGCTGCTGGGTTTGAATATGCAAGCTTGCGCGAACCAGAAGCTCCTGATCTTGCTCTCGTATCGTGTTAAAAATAAAAGCAATATGGTAACTATCTTCAACTTGCTCGCAAGTAATTACTTCACCGTAACAAAAAATAGCGGCAGCTTCGGCATCTAAGAAAAGCTTAAGTTCCGCCTGAGTGCCTACCTCTAGTTTGTCTTTTGATTCGATAATAACGCCACCACCGCCAAGTTTCACCGTTTTGAAGCGGTGTTCGGGCTCATCTTGCTGATGCAAAACAAACGACATCATTAGGTCGATTTTTCTCGACTGATGATTGAGATATTCGGCGAGTGTCTCAGCGTGATCGCCAAGGTTTCTTAGCGGGCGAATAGCCTGGGCTTCCAATGCGGCCATTTCGCTTGCGATGCGAAAGGCATAGGGCATTGACTCTTCAAGGTTATCTTCATCAGGTACGGTTTCATTAGCACCTAGAGGACGCACGTTGGCGTTAACGCAATAGGCGATTGAGAAGTATTCATCGAATTGGGCTTGTTTTTGTTCTTGGCTAAGTTCGCTCACATCATTCCTCTGCCACTAATTCTTGTGCAGCCAGTAGCTTACACGTAGTATACCCACTTTACTATTTTGGGGTTACCCCGTCATCTCGCCTTTGGGCTACTTATCTGAATAATTTATTCAATAAGCATAGCCAAATGTAAGGCAGATTACCGTATTACTGAAAAGCAAGGCGCTATGTTTTATCCTGTTTCTGCATTCATTGCCTATCGTTATGCTAAATCTAGCAAATCCAGCCAAACCAGTTTTGTCTCTTTCATTAACCGATTCTCGGTAGCCGGCATTGCCTTAGGCTTAATGGCACTAATCATCGTAGTGTCGGTAATGAACGGCTTAGAGGGCCAGCTAAAACAACGTGTTTTAGGCATCGTGCCGCACATAGAAATTACAAAGACACCAGAAATTACAAAGACACCCACCGAAATTACGAAGACACCCACGACAACAAGTAAAGACGCAACACTTACAAAGACACCCATCGTAAACAAACAAACCCAAAAGCTTACAGAGACACCCACCTCAACAGTCACTAAGCCTCCCATTTCTGAAGACGATAGCTCGAAGCTTACAAAGACACCCACCGTAAGCCCTCAATCTCAATCGGCTATGACAGTAGACGCGCTTAGCAAGACACCCATCAAAGGGGTGGTAGCAAGCATGGCATATCGAGAAACTGAAGCTGTCGTTCAGTCACGTTCAGATCTACGCGGCGTTCAAGTTCACGGTGTCGAGCCCGGCGTGATGCTAGAGCACACTCTTGTGGCAAATCACATGGAGCAGGGAAGATTTAACGATTTAGTTGAAGGAAGTTTTTCTGCCATTATTGGCCGCGCCCTTGCCATAAAACTTGATGCGAGGGTTGGCGACAGGCTTCGCGTAATGGTGGCGGGGGCAAGCGTTTATACGCCCTTTGGGCGAATGCCGAGTCAACGCTTAGTAACAATCGTGGGTGTCTTCGATATGGGGTCGCAAATGGATGACAAGGTTATGTATATGAACCTAAAAGATGTCAACCGGTTGATGCGAGACCCAAAAGGCAACGGTCAGTCGCTACGTTTGTTTTTAAACGATGCGTTTAACTATTTAGCGGTGGTTGATCATTTAACCGATACGATGGGTGTCTCTGTAAGCAATATTAGAACGTGGCGTGAGCGCCAAGGGCCATTATTTGATGCTGTGAAGATGGAAAAAAACATGATGACGCTTATGCTGCTGCTAATAATAGCGGTAGCGGCATTTAACATTGTGTCTGCGCTGGTGATGGTAGTAACTGAAAAGCAAGGTGATATTGCCGTATTGCAAACACAAGGCATGCTACCTGGAACTGTTATGTGGATTTTCGTACTTAACGGATTGTTTAACGGCATAAAAGGAGCGGGCATAGGCCTTATCTTAGGCGTCGTTATTACGCTTCAATTGAATAACATTTTGGATTTGATTGGTTCGCCATTAGCACTTGCGGCCGATGGAAGCGGTTTGCCTGTAGAAATGGACGCTGTACAGATTGCTGGTATTGCGTTGCTCTCGCTGCTTCTTTGCGTGCTTGCAAGTGTGTATCCGGCGCGAAAAGCAATGAAAATAGCCCCATCTCAAGCACTTCAAAACGAATAATGGGGTGAATTAACCGTGCAAATCGACGCGAAATTCACTATACTCGCGGTCTTTTAAATTTCGCCCAGTGAGACGTCATGAACAAGAATTTTATCACCTCGCAATCGCTTCTACAGGATTCCTTTCGCTTAGCGGCAAAGGTGTATGAAGATGGCTTTCGCCCTGACTTTATTATCGGTATTTGGCGTGGTGGTGCTCCAATTGGTATCGCGGTTCAAGAATTCTTTGAATTTAAGAATACGTCTACCGACCACATTGCAGTGCGTACTTCGTCTTACTATGGTATTAACCAGCAATCGAAAGAAATCCGTGTTCACGGTTTGCACTACCTAGTTGAAAACGCCAATGCAGACGACAAGCTACTGATTGTTGACGATGTTTTCGATTCTGGCCGTAGTGTTGATGCGCTTATCAAGCAAATTAACAAGCTAATGCGCTTGAACATGCCTAAAGATATTCGTATTGCGTGCCCATGGTATAAGCCACAAAACAATACCACTGACATTGTTCCAGATTATTACGTTAACGAAAGTGACGAGTGGTTAGTATTCCCGCATGAAATTGCAGGCCTTTCTGAAGAAGAAATTCGTGAGGGCAAGGGTGAGCTTGCTGACGTTATGGACATATTATTTGATAAATAAGCATTGAACGCTTAGGTATCATCACCAGACGTATTGAAACCGCACTGTTGTGCGGTTTTTTTATGCGCTAGTTTCGTTGGGAAGGCGAGGGTAAAAGTCGTACCCACGTTTACTTCGCTTTCTACCGAAGTGGTGCCACCCATGGCTTCAACAATAGAAAATGAGATATAAAGCCCTAAACCTGTACCTTTGCCGGTGGGCTTTGTAGTGTAAAAAGGTTCAAACAATTTTTGTAAGGCATGTTTTTCTATTCCGCAACCCGTGTCTTTAATAACCACAACTGTATTGTGGTTTTCCGTATCATTGTATGAAGTGATTGTGAGCGTGCCGCCATCGTTCATGGCTTGTGCTGCATTTACGAATAGGTTAACCAAGACTTGGTTTAGTTTGCCTGTTCTCCCCTTAACAGGAAGCACATTGTTTAACTTTTGCTGAATTTTTATTCTGTGCTTTAGTTCACTATTTACCAGCCTAAGAGCGTGACCAATGCAGTCATTAACGTTTATCGTCTCATCGTCTTGAACATCCGCGTCATGGGAAAACGAGCGCAGGCTGGTGATAATATCAGTGACTCGAACAAGCCCGTCTTCAGACTCGCTACAAATATCTGCAATTTCGTCGCTCAATGAATCGATTCTGTTCTGTGTTTGCCAGGCTATGGCTTCTGCAGTCAGTTGGGCGCGTTCTTCATCACTTTGGCTTTGTGACAGTTTAACCACAATATTTTGCATTTGAGATAAAGCTGGCAACACATTTCGCAGAAAATGGATGTTACTATTGATAAAGGCTATGGGGTTATTGATTTCGTGTGCCACACCTGCCGCAAGCAAGCCTAGCGACGCCATTTTTTCTGAGTCGATAAGGCTTTTCTCTACTTGTGCTTTCTCCTCTTTCAGCCTTACTGTTTCAAGAGCCATTAATTTAGCGTGCATACTCATTGCAATTTGTTCAGTAAACGTGCGGTAGCGGTTGGCCATGTCTACATACTCTTGTGTGTAATAGCCAAGCGATTGATGGCAAAACACGATAACGGCTTGCTGCTGGTGCACGTTAAACGGGCAGTAAAGTACAGAGGTGACTTGAGTGTCAAATAGCGAGAGATGTTGCTGCCAAATAGGTTGTTGTCTGATATCAAACAGGGCAACGGGCGTACTTTTGACCGCACGGGATAAGGTTTCGTCAATTTCCCAAACGGTATTAAGAAGCGGCGCGTAGGTACTGTTAATGCAAGTCATACGCTTTGGCCCTTCGTTTTGTAGCACAAAACATACTTCGTAATTGTACAGACCTTTAAAGACACTGAACATTTTATGGTACAAGTCTTGTTTATCTTCGGCGGTTAGCAGCGCCTGTGTTCCTTCTAACAAAGCGTCGCTTTCTTTTTTGTGCGCTTCAGCTTGTTGTTTCAGCCGATAGACAAGCGCAAGCTCTTCTAAAACGTTTTCATAATCTTTATTCATTGGGAAAACACTACTGCTGAAATCATGAGATTGCCGTGCCTGTTTTTGCCGTCAAGAAAACGACCTTGTTCGCCAAACGTAAAGGGGCCGCATATTGGAAGAGATGCAAATTTTTCTTGTAGGGAGCAAAGCATATTGTCTATTTCGTCGCCCACCATAAGCCGGCAACCCGCACAATAGATCATAAGCACGCCTATGGGCTGTCGATTTTCGGGTAAAAGCATAATGGCATTGTTAATGACTCGCTCGGCGCGAGAGGTAAGGCTTGAAATACTACCTTCCATCAACACTAAATCTTCATTCTCTTCCACTTCAGAAAACATGTTTAGCGCGCCATTCGCCTCTGTAGAATCTGGATGGCACAGTAAATAGCTCGTTGCACCGTTTTCTAGTGCTACTGGCCGGCCCAGTGGGGCCGAAGACGTAAGCGTTAAAATTTGCCCGCCTTGCAGTTGTTGTTCGATTAAACGGTTTGTTGCCTGATTATAAATATGGCTGGCGGGTGAGCCGTCGAGCTCGCTTAGTTGTCGTCCGCACGCTTTTGACACTCTAAACACGGTATCAGTTGGTTTGTAACCAGAGCTATAGCTCAAGCCAAGGGGGAAGTAGGGTACATAACAACCACTGCTATTGTTTTTGCGCCTAGCGCTTCACGGGTGAGGGTAGTCCAATTGCCTTCAACGGTGTTGTCTGCCATCGACCCTCCAAAAATAGGGACCTGATCCCCAACCACACTGACAAACCCTTCTAAAATTCTTTCTTCATTCCCCGGCGGCAGCGCACACCATATTAGCGCAGGGCTTTCATAAGGGCGCCCGGCATTCACGAGTGCCTGTTGTAAAGCATTAGCCCCTGCCTTAAATGCACTGTTCTCATCTATGTTGGCACTGCCAACGCCGTAGGCCCCGGCATCGTCAAACACACAAAAAAGTGCAAGATCGCACTTTGCACTAACAGTTTTGCTATCGCAAAGTAGTGAACCCAAACATGAGCTGGAAACAAGAAAAGGCGTAGACGCTCGCTTTAAGGCGTGCTGAACATCTTGGAAAGGAAGACAGGCATTAGCGTAGCCAATTACCAGTGAAGGCAACTTTTTTTCAAAAAGCGCAGCGATGTCTTCTTTTATATGCGCAGGGTTAGCGCATTGTATCTCGAACGTTTCTATATGCATTTGGCTTTTACCACTAAACCTACCAATTAATAGTAGATTAAAATAACAAAAGCCTTATTAACCATTAGTCGCAATAACTGACCTAGGGTTTAGTTATCGAGATAGAATTTATCGTGAAACGTGTACACCCACGTGGGTTGGTAAATAACGAGTAACGTTATCGCCATACCGTTTAGTAATGCTTCTGGGAATACAAGTAGCGGAATGAGCAGAATATAGTTATCAAAAATAATGTCCCATGCATAAATGCCGTCCATGTAATAAAAGGCGCCGAGTGATAAGGTTTTTAGCGCTATCGAAAAGGCGGCGGGGAAAAACGCGCAGATGAAGATGTAGACAAATAACTGGCGAGGGATGCGGTGAAACGACAGCATGTAAAATAGGTAAGTAACGCTGATGGGGAGCACCGTACCTAATAGACCGTTTACACCCAGGTTTTGCCATGTTCCATAGCCTGTAGCGGTGGCGCCAACAAGGGCGATAAAAGCGGCGATAATTGCGTATCTAAAGCCGAGCATGAGCGTAAGCACAGATAAACCGAGGAAATGTACGTCTAGGCCTTCAAATATACCGGCTTTGAATAACCAAAGTACGAACAGCGAAGCCGCGGTGCCGAAAATAAGATGTTGTTGCTGCTTATTTTTGGCAAAGTGAATAAAGTCGATATTCTTTACAGCACCCAATAAAAAGGCACCATACATCAGTAAAGCTATGACTTGTAATGTACTCACATATACTCCCCGGCTACTGCGCCTACATTCTCAATTTTTAACTTTTGTACTCAGCCCAGATTGGGGCGTGGTCAGAGGGCTTCTCAATACCGCGAAGCTCGTAGTCAATGCCAGCATCAACAAGCGTGCTATGAAGAGACTTTGTTGCCAAGATCAAATCAATACGAAGACCTCGGTTGTCATTAAACCCCTTAGAGCGATAATCAAACCACGAAAACCTTTCGTTTGTTTCAGGGTTTAACGTACGGAAGCTATCTTCGAAACCCCAGCTGAAGAGCGTGTTGAGCCACTCGCGCTCTTCTGGCAAGAAGCTGCACTTGCCTGTTCGTAGCCAACGCTTGCGGTTTTCTTCACCAATGCCAATATCGAGGTCTGTGTGAGAAATGTTTACATCACCCATCACAATTACATTGTCTTCTGGCGTGTGGTTTTCGTCCAGATAGGTCATTAAATCTTTATAAAACTTACGTTTGGCTGGGTACTTGGTTTCATGCTTTTCGTTTTCACCCTGCGGGAAATAACCGTTCAGGATAGTGACAGGCTGGCCAGCGTCATCGGTAGTTTTTAATATGATCATTCTACGTTGCGTGTCTTCTTCATCCGTGGGAAAGCCCATAGTTACTGATAAAGGCTCTTTTTTAGCTAAGAAGGCGACACCGTAATGGCTTTTTTGACCGTGGAAGTAAACGTGGTAGCCCATTGCTTCAACTGCTTCAACAGGAAACTGCTCATTGTGAACCTTAATTTCCTGAAGCCCGATTATATCAGGCTGGTGGGCGTCGATAACGGCTTGTAGCTGGTGTAAGCGAGCGCGAATACCATTTATATTAAAGGAGATAACTTTCATATTTTTTAAACTGGTTGATACGAACTTCTAGCAAGTCTATCAGAAAGCGTCGACGCGCTTAATCATCAATTGCGGCTATATTAATGCATTCTGTCGATTGCATAGATTAAGTTTATTTATAGCTTACCGATGATCGCGTGAAGAGAGGCCGCAAAAGGTGGCTATAAATTCGCTTCTTGCGAAGCTTTGGTTAATTGAACTTGGTTTCCTAACGCAATTAAATATTCAAACCATGCATTAGCATCATCAATGATGTCTGTTATTACCTCACTATTTTCTAAAACAAGTGTTGGAAGTAGAGCGTCAACATCTTGTTTGAAAGACACCCATCTTTTCGCACAGCTCGCCATAGCCTGATAGTAGTTCGTTGGAATCTCTTTCTGCTTGGCAGCTAGCCGCCTGGCGATGATATTTGCCCCCATCGATGAACCTAACCATACGTAAGCTGCTGCGATAGCTTGTGATGTGGGAGATTTAAAGTTGAAATCTAGGGGCTTTTTAGCGTGGGTGTCTTGCTTAATGTTTTCTTTAATCTCGCTTTGGCTTAAGAGGGTATTGTGAAAATTAGGGTGGGTGTCTTTGTAAAAGGCACCAGTATCAGTGAGCTGAGATTTTTCAATATGGGCGTTTTCTTCTTGGGTGTTTGAGGTATTGCTCATTGAATCCAACGCGTGGGTGTCTTCGCTAATGGCGGTTAAAATAGCATCGCTATTAATCATCGATGCAATGCCTTCAAGCTGTGTGCTGTTCTGCTTTGCGTGATTTACCGCACGGGCAGCAGTTTCGTGAAAGTTTCTCATCACGAAAAGTACGGCTTGATAAGCCTTAACGCTAAATAAATTATCATCGTGATAAATCGAAAATGGATAAGTATTTTCTAGCGTGGTGTGGCTAGCATGGGTGTCTTGCTTAAGAGCGGTAAATAGGTTTCGCATGGACGGTGATTCTTCGCGATTAAATTACATGGTTTTTGTGGTTTGGCTTAACTTTATCATGGGTGTCTTTGTAACGGATAGGTGGGACGGAGTTTTTTTCCTGCCTATTTCATTGCGCCGAATACCAGTGCGGGTATACTTGCCGCAAATTTTAAGATAGGTAAAGAATTGTGTTTCCAGAAACAGTTGCAGATAAACTAACTGACGCAGTGATTGAACAGGCAATGAGGCTAAGTGCCGAAGAACGC
The DNA here is from genome assembly GCF_902705815.1 of Alteromonas infernus. Taxonomy (NCBI): domain Bacteria; kingdom Pseudomonadati; phylum Pseudomonadota; class Gammaproteobacteria; order Alteromonadales; family Alteromonadaceae; genus Alteromonas; species Alteromonas infernus. The sequence continues at coordinate 54,860 of NZ_CACSIG010000007.1, read as the reverse complement.
CAAGAACTTGTTGTGAGCTATATCGTAAAAGCTAATGAGATTTGGCTGGTGCAGGGCAACGAAGGGTTTGTCATGTTTGAAAACGGTGATAGCGTCCAACTGCCGGTATTTCCACATAAAGATTTGGCGCAGAAATTCGTAGATATCAACGAAATTGTTGGTCAATGTACAAACGTAGCATTAGACGAATTTACTCAAACGTGGCTACCAGGCCTTGAGAAAAACGGTGTTGAACTTGTTATGTTCCCAACAACAAGTGACGTTGAAAACCTGGTTATGACCGCCGAAGACCTTGCCGCTGCGTTAAACGGCAACTAAGTTAAGGTTTGTGTATGTCATCCGAAGATAGTTTACTTCCTCTTGGCAAATCGCTGGCTAATGCGAAAGGGTGGGATGACTTTACTCGCACACTCATGTTAGCGGGAAAGGCGCTAACTCCGCTACCACAGCCATCGCGCAATGATAATACTGCGGTGGAAGGGTGTGAAAGCCCAGTATGGTTAGCTTTTTCTCACGATGAAGGCTGTCTTATGGCGTTTTCACCAAGTAAGGTAATACGCGGCGTACTCGCCGTTTTACTCGAAAAAGCAAATTCACTTACCAAGCAGCAGCGAAAGGCCTTTGATTTTGAAAATTATTTATCGCAATGCCAACTTGAGCGCTACTTAAGCCAATCGCGAGGAAACGGGATCAAGTCGGTTATAGCGAAGCTCAAGGATATCTAATTAAGAAGGATATCTAATTAAACCTGTGGCTTAATTTTACTTGTTTTTCGCCTCTATCCACTGGCTCATGTACTTACTCGCCGTCAGTGTTTGGTGCCAAAGTAGGCTTTGCATAAATAACGCAGCTCTGTGCGATTCTAAACTTTGCGTTAAATTTAGTATCTTCGTGGTTAGCTCAAATTGAGGTTGGTGGGCTTTAAACTCATTAAGTAAGAATTCCGCTTGGTGGCTCGCATTTTCCCACACCTCTTTATTGGTATAGAGCGCTACAGCGTGCTCTACATAGTTGTTAACCACCTCAGGCTTAGCGATATCAGTGCTACAAATAGCCCCGGGCCATGAATATGGTGCGTCATTACTCGGGTCGTCTTTCGCTACCTTTCTACGTACGATGCCTTCCGCGCCTACCCATGTTGTAATACTTGGTGTAAAACATCGCATTGCATCTAAAAGCTTTCCTTTCACGCCAGCCCCAAACCGTAAAGGCGCAATTAATGCCTTAGCGTTTACCATCACTGATTCAACGTCTGCGGCCCAACCCTTCACTAAAAAGCCTTGCTTGTCGTTGTGAAGTTGTGTGGCTTTTTTAGGTGGATAAGCGCCGTAAATGTGCAGTTCTGCTTGGGGAAGTGCTTTTTTAATTGCAGGCCACAGGCTTTGCTTAAGCTGAAGTACTGCATCCCAATTAGGCGCATGGCGAAAGTTACCGATGTGAACGAAATTGGCGCGCTGCTCAAAAGGAACCTGTATCGTCGTTGTATTGCCAACAACAAGGGGGTGATAATGAAGCTGCGCTGCTGGCACGCCGTAGTGTTCAGTGAGCAGCGCCATCTCTTGTTTGGAAATTACTAGAGTGAGATCGCTACGTAATATAGAAGCGATTTCTCTTTGTGCTAACTCACTGCTTAATTGTGCCTGTTTAGCATCGCCTGTTTTCTTTACGGCATCGTGCCTTGCTTGGCGTAAGCTATGTAAGTCTTCTGTATTTAAAATGCGTAGCGCTTCGGGGCAACTTTCTTTCACCCGCCACGAAAACTGCTCTTCTGTCATGTAGCGATCAAATATAACCACGTCTGGATTTAACCGCGCTATCAGCGTATTGAATGAACTGCAGTTCAGTGCCACAGAATGGGCTTGCACGCCCAGTGCTTCAAGGTCTGCTTTGTGCTCGCTATCTGTCGCTGCGGTTAAAAACGTTACGTTAAAATTAGCGTCTAAACAGCGCGTTATAAGCGATAGCATATTTTGGCCAGCGGCCGAAGAATTAGGCTCAGGCCATACATAACCAATTACAGCAACATTTAACATGGTGAAATTTTAACTTTTACGTTTGAGGTTAGCCTTAAAAGGCGCGGTGTTGTGGTGTTAGCGTGTGATGCTAACATAAATCTGCTTCTCTAGCGTTGAAACTGCAAGAAAGGGGTAACCCTTAGAAAATCTAATTCTTATAGGTAATTACCCCGAGTTTTTCTTTGTATTACAATTGTAGGTATGTAAAAACAAGCGGCACGGTATAATAAGCCAATCGGGATGAAGCTGATTATATGGCTCATTAGTGTCGGTATTATTGCCCTTGTATAGGTGCTTAAAAATAAAAGCTCGGCGTATGGCTGGTGCAAAAATCAGCTAATAAAGCGCAATTTAATTGCTTAGTATAACGTTTTGATTAATAAAAAAATCATACTTTTTTACTAAGCGGTATTTATTGACCTACCCGTTTTTTGTGCCTATACCTAAACAAACGTGAGGCAAATGGACGTACCTTGAGCGCTATATTGATAAAGGCGGCATTAAGAGAGTGCACGAATGAATTTAGATGAACTAGTTTCCAAAGCGGAAGACCTCTTCGTATTACCAGACTCGGTAACTCGACTTAAAGCTTGTATGGATGACGAAGCTTCGAGCATCGATGACATCGGTGAGATCATTGCTTTTGACCCTTCGTTGGCCACCCAACTTCTGCGTGTGGCGAACTCTGCGTTGTATCGATTTCCTAACAAAATTGATACCGTCACTCGCGCAATTCAGGTGGTGGGCACCCGATCTACCTACGATTTAGCACTTGCCTATGGCGTTAGTCAGGCCTTTAGCGATGTTCACGGCCAGTGTATCGATTTAGATAAATTTTGGGAGCAAAGTGTCTCCTGCGGCCTTTTGGCAAAATACTTTGCAGATATGCGCAATATTCGTGAACCTGAGCGCCTTTTTGTTTCCGGGTTGCTTCACAATATTGGCGAGCTTGTTACCGTATCCGTATTACCAGAGTCGGCTACGCGCTGTCAGGCGTTTAATGCCCGCGTTAGCCCTGCAGAGCTTCAGTTTGGCGTGTTGGGTTTTACTTATGCCGAGCTATCGGCCAGGCTCATTGAAAAGTGGGATATTCCCAGTACGATTTATGCGCCTATTGATAGTATTCACAAAGGGGAGGAAGGGGCCACGACTATTGAAGATAAAATTCTGCAGTTGTCTTACGTTTTAGCTCTCGATAATGTAAACCCTGAGATTTACCCAAGCTACCATAACCTCAAACCCGAGCAACACGAGGCGCTTTCGCTAAAACGGGAAGATCTAGAAGATGCATTAGATATAACCAATCTACAGTGTATTTCGATTATATCGCTATTTAATCCTAATGCCTTTATGTTGTATTAACTGAAGCGTATGCACGCTTCAGTTTAGCCTTCCGGTTTAATCGAAAATCGCGACGGTTTGTCTGCTTATCGCAATCACCTCGTTGTCTTTATCCCAAATTGTTGCTTCCGTGTGTCCGTAGCCATCAGCCGCTTGTCGCGTATGCGCTTTATAGCCAAACCAATCGGTGGGGCTTACAGGTTTATGCGGATGAATAAACTCTAAATTCCAGCTAACTGTGCTTGCTGGTGCAGGCAGCTTCATCATTTGCAGCAAGGTTGGCGGCCATGCATCAATCATGGTGATGATATGGGCATCGGTAATGGCTTCAGGCGCCTTTTTAAAACGCATAAATCCATGGTAGTGACTGGTTTTCTTGCGCGTAAATGGAATGCCGCCTTCGTCGATGGCTAAGTCAAAGTAACGCAAAAATTTTGGCGTTACTTTAGGAATTTGCGGTATGAATTTAGCCTTATTTGGTAAAGGCATATCGTGCTTTTCGTTGTTCTCGACGCGAATTCCAGACGCCCTGGCAACGCCAAAGCAGGCTTGAGAGAACACGCAGCTTTTTCCGTTTTGAATAGCGTGTGCCGTAAATTGCGATACGTTTTTACCCGTTCTTAGCAAAGTAACTTCAATAGAAAAAGGAGCTTCAAGTGACAAAGGGCCCACAAAGTTAGTGGTGAATGAGCGCAATACCCGATTGTCAGTAACTTGTTGCTTTACTGCACAGTAGAGCATACCGGCAGAAATGCCGCCAAATGCGGTACGGCCCTGTCCCCACGTTTTGGGAATGATAAGGCCATCAACCTTCCATGTGTTTTCCGAAGTCTGTGATAACTGAGGGATATTGAGCAATTCGTCTACTGTCATACTTGCTGTCTGGTCTGATGAGTTGAGTGTTTTGTCATCCTACCCTAAGCGCTATAGAACGAAAAGCCTGAGTTAGAAATTTTCGTTATGTTAACAAATAAGTAACAATAAGTTGTTTATTTTTTTACCTAATGCGTAGACTGGGGTTATCGTCACTTAAAAGGACTGTTATGGCCCATACTCACGTAGAAGGTATTCCTGCTAATGAAGCCGGAACATCAAGAAGTTACCGAAATTACGTTTTATTCATACTAACCCTGGTCTACGCCTTTAACTTTATAGACAGGCAAATCATTGGGATCCTTTCACCTTTCATTAAAGCTGATTTAGGTTTGGATGACGCCCAACTTGGGTGGTTAAAGGGGGTTTATTTCGCGCTATTGTACACGGTGATGGGAATTCCTATTGCTTGGCTCGCAGACCGCTACAGCCGGGTGAATATCATCGCCATCTCACTTACGTTGTGGAGCGGGTTTACCGCAGCTTCGGGGTTGGCGGCAAATTACATGCAGCTTGCCATTGCTCGAATAGGCGTTGGCATTGGCGAAGCAGGGGGCAGCCCACCGTCGCACAGTATTATCTCTGACCTTTTTCCGAAAGAAAAACCGAGCGGGGGGCACTCGCTATTTACTCTTTAGGTATCCCTTTTGGCGTTATGCTAGCGTTTTTTGCGTCTGCATTTTTCTTGCAAGGGGGGCTCAGCAGACTGGCGTACCGTTATGTACAGTGTGGGTATTCCTGGCGTGCTCCTTGCGATACTGCTTAAGTTAACGGTAAAAGAGCCAACTCGAACCGTATCTGCGCCAAGTGATGATACAACGAACAAGCCAAGCGTAAAGTCATCGCTTAAAATGCTTTTAAAGATACCCACATGGTGGGGAATGGCGCTGGGTATTTCGTTTGGCTCTTTCGGAAACTATGCAATATCAACATGGGTAATCGATTATTACGTACGCGCATTTGCGGGGCTAGACATTACCCAACTGCTGATTGTATTTGGAATTATTAACGGTACTGCATACGCGTTAGGTGTATGGCTGGGTGGCTATATCGCAGACCGATGGGGTAAGCACAATAAAAAGGCGTATGCGCTTTTGCCTGCTATTGCGCTGATTATCGGTGTTCCGGCTTTTTACGCTTCGCTTCAGGTCCAAGACTTATGGCTTTCTGTTGGGCTAATGGCGCTATTATTATTTACCAGCGGGTCGTATTTGGGGCCCAGCTTTGCTATGGCGCAAACCCTAGCGCCAATAAACGTACGGGCAATGTCAACGGCGCTATTTTTCTTCGTGTTAAATATTATTGCCCTAGGTGGCGGGCCTACGCTAACCGGTATTATAAGTCAGGCACTGGTTCCTTCTCTTGGTGAAACAGAAGCATTGCGACAAGCGCTGATTTACCTTGTAGTACCTTACGCGCTTTCAATTGCCGTTTTCTTATGGACAAGTACCAAAATCGTAAAAGATTGGGAAATGGCAGAAGCCAGAGGCTTGTAGTATTATCGTGCTTTATTGCTAAGGGGCTGATTTCAAGCCCCTTATTTGTTTGTGACATAACGGAGTGTATCGGTGTCTTCGACAGAGTTGAGTTTTCATTTTGCTCATGCAAACGGATTTCCCGCTGGCAGTTACAATGCGATGTTTTCGGCGTTGCCTAAGAACTTCAATCGTTTACACGTTGAGCGTTTCGGCCACGACCCTCAGCTTCCCGTGAATGGCAATTGGCGAAATCAAGTTCACGAGCTTATTAAGCATGTAAGAAAAGAGAATACGGACTCACGCGGTGTATTTGGCGTTGGGCATTCATTTGGTGCGGTTATCACCTATATGGCCGCATGCGAGGCGCCAGAACTGTTTCGAGGCATCATTTTACTCGACCCGCCGCTGGTGGTTGGCCCGCTAAGCTACTTTTTCAGGTTTGCTAAGTATACACCGTTAATCAATAAGCTAACCCCGGCGAAACTCGCGCAAACACGCAAAAGTAGTTGGCCGAGTAATACCGATATGGAGGCATACTTTCATAGCAAAGCCTTGTTTAGAGATATGGACAAACGCTGCGTACGAGACTACGTAAAGTCGGTGACTGCGTTAAAAGGAGAAACTATATCGCTGACATTTCGCGCTGACGTTGAAGCTGCGTTGTTTCGAAACGTACCTCATAATTTGGGAAAATATAGAGGGAAACTACAATGTCCGGCAGTGCTCGCAACGGGAAGTAAAAGTAATGTATGTAAGCCAGAAATGTATTCTCGCCTAATGAAGCATAACGCTATTGATCATGTTGTGCTTGAAGGGGGGCATATGTTTCCTTTAGAACATCCAGAGCAAGTGGCAGCGTTTATAGAACGTACGATAACGAAGTGGAATACATAGTGGGGCACGATTTGGCGCAGTTGCGCCAAATCATTTTTAGAGCGTTATGCTGATGTTTGGGGCTGGCTTAAACCGCCAACCGGCTGGCCTAACATTTCTCTGGTTACCAATACTACACCTTTCTCTGAAACGCGGAACCCTCGCGCTTTATCTTGCTCTAGGTCGTAACCAATTGTTGTGCCTTCCGGGATAACGCAGCCGCGATCAATAATGACTCTTTTCAATTTGCAGTGGCGTTTTATTTCTACATCGGGAAGGATGACCGCGTCTTCAATTAAACCGTAAGAATGCACACGTACGTTAGAAAAACAAATAGACGAGCGAAGCGTTGAGCCTGAAATAATACAGCCCCCTGAAACGACAGAATTAATTGCCTCGCCACGTCTGTCGTGGTCTTCCCATACGAACTTGGCCGGTGGTAATTGTTCTTGGTATGTCCAAATGGGCCATTTTCTATCATACAAATTAAGCTGTGGAACTGGCGCAACCATTTCCATATTCGCTTCCCAAAAGGAATCAATTGTGCCGACGTCACGCCAGTAGGCGTTATCGCCACCACTTTGTTCAAACGGGTAAGCGTAGACGGGGTGGTCTGCAATAATAGATGGAATAATGTCCTTACCAAAATCGCGCTGAGACCCCATGTTTTCAGAGTCAACCCGTAGCTGTTCGAAAAGAAATTCGGTATCGAAAACATAGTTGCCCATAGACGCTAGACAGCGAGTGGGATCATTTGGAAGGGGAGTGGGGTTTGCAGGTTTTTCTTCAAAACCGTTAATACGGTAGTTCTCGTCTACTGACATCACGCCGAATGCACCTGCTGCTTCTTCTAAAGGTACTGACATGCAGGAAACGGTCATCTTGGCACCTGATTCTTTGTGCTTGGCTAGCATATCGCCGTAGTCCATTCGGTAAATATGATCGCCCGACAAGATCATGACATATTTCGGCAGCTCATCTCGGATGATATCTATGTTTTGGAAAACGGCGTCAGCGGTGCCTTCATACCAACTGTCTGAAAAGCGTTGAGAAGCCGGAAGAATTTCAACAGATTCGCCGAGCTCCTTCTTAAAGTGGCCCCAGCCCCTTACAAGGTGACGGATGAGAGAGTGCGATTTGTATTGGGTGACCACGCCTATTCGTCGAATACCAGAATTCACGCAATTTGATAGTGGGAAGTCGATAATTCTAAATTTACCGCCAAAATAAAGTGCCGGTTTGGCTCGCCAAGTAGTGAGTTCGTGTAATCTAGAACCTTTTCCACCCGCAAGAATGAGCGCATAAGTATCGCGAGTAAGGTTACTGATGTAACGAGAACTTTGATCTGCCATTTCCTATAGACTCCTGTAAAAAAGCGACAACTGTGTATCGATAGAAATATAAAAAGAAAACGAAGTGTTGCGATTGATTGCGCTATATATGAACAGTCTGTTTGAACAGGCTTTTTGATAACATAAACCCATACTACACAAGATATTTTAGAATGACAGTGGGATTTTCAATGTTTGTGACGAATTGGTAAATTTTTTTAAAATTGTGTTGTGTGGTGGCTTACAGAGACACCCAAGCCAAGCAGCTTCCCCCGACTTGCAAAGACGACTTGCAAAGACACCCAATTTAATTAGCTCGTAGCTGCATTCATCTTAAATTCTTAAGAAAGACACCCATGCTAAGAAATCAGCGTTTGGCTCCCAGTCCGAGCATATGCAAATAGTTATATACAAAGACACCCACCCTAATTCTTGTTCAAGGCCATGAAGCATTCTTCTATGAAAAGTGCGCCGAACATCCGTAAAAAAGTTTAAGTTGGGTGTCTATCTAACTTTTAAACAAGAAAAGAATAAGTAGAACAATCAGTGACAATTGTTAATTAAATGTTATATTTGAGTTGGTTGATTTATTTAAGGAGCTTCTAATGGGTGTACTGAAGAAACTTTTAATAGTATTTGGCGCTGTAATTGCAATTATCGTGATTTCTAGCTTTTTCATTCCGAAAGATTATAGTGTAGAAAGAACGATCACAATTGATGCCGAACCTTCTGATGTCTACCCATACGTTGTAGATTTAAGAGAATGGAAAAAATGGGGCGTTTGGTTTAAACGCGACCCTAATATGCAGCTTACCTACTCAGGCCCAGATAGAGCTATTGGCATGCGCTCGGTATGGGAAAGCGAGACTGAGGGAAATGGCGAAATGGAGATTACTCAATTAGAGCACAATAAACGTGTACTTTACCGTTTGTATTTCCCAGATTTTGACATGGGCTCTTCGGGGATAGTAGAAATAAAGCCAACGGCAGGTGGTACGTTAGTTACTTGGAGGGATGAAGGGACGGTAGACAATAATCCAATCAATCGATATTTCGCTTTATTAATGGACGGCATGATTGGACCGGACTTCGAGATGGGTTTAGAGAACTTAAAGATACTAGTAGAGAATGATGTGTAACTGAGGCAGCGTTATGATCTTATTATCGAAAGGTGCCGTAATTAAACACAAAAAATAGCGGTACACATCCGGCTTAATGAAACCAAAAATTCAACTCCTAGCGGGCTTGTCTTTCAACAAGCTTGCGGACCTTTTAATTTCAGCAAAGACCACTTTGACAGCCCTTCTTTTGAGCGTTGGTGCGCCGATTTGGATGATCGGTTGGTTAGTGCCCATTAGAGAGTCTGGAGCTCTCCTTCCTCAGGTTCTAATAAGCATATATCTGCGTAAACACCCAAAGAGACACATAGTGTGGCGGGTGGGTATGTTGGTTCAGTCTCTTGCTGTCATTGGAATGCTTGTTTCTGCTACACTCTTATCTGGTGCCAAAGCGGGAGCATGCATACTTGCCTCACTTGTATTGTTAAGTCTAGGGCGCTCAGCTTGTTCACTTACGGTCAAAGATATGGAGGCTGATGTAGCGAGAAAGGGTCAGCGAGGAAATCTGATTGGCGTCGCTTCAACGGTGTCTGGAGTAATAACGCTTCTCATAGCTATACCCTTAGCGCTCTATGAGGGGGCTTTTTCTTCTAATACGCTTATGGTCATTTTGTGTGTGAGTGTCTTGGCCTTTCTTGTAACATTAGTATGTGTCTGGCCAATCAAAACAAACGTAGAATTAGATGACAGTTCAGACGGTGCCATGGGCATTGATTTTGATTCGACGGTGTACAAGTTTATATTCGTTAGAGGCCTATTCGTTCACTCTGCGTTAGTTGCTCCTTATTTCATGCTTGAAAAAAGCGGCGAGGCCCAAGAGTTACTTCCGATTTATATTGGCGCAGAAGCATTAGCGGCGCTTTTGTCTTCAATCATTTGGGGTAAAATTGCGGATAAGAGTGCAAAGCTAACGCTTCAAGCCTCAGGCGTTCTCGCTCTATTTGCATGCGTTGGATTACTTGTACTTCAATCAACGTCAATAGTCACTTCAGCACTTCTATTTTTCGTTCTCTCCGTTGCCCATGCTGGCGTAAGGACAGGAAGAAAAACCTATAGTTTAGATGTAAAAGATGGTCATGACAGAACTGAGCTTGTCGGGTTCTCTAATACAGCGATTGGACTTATTTTGCTTGGCTTTGGGGCTATCTACGCTGCCTTAACGCCTGTTTTGTCGTTCAGCGTCGTATATATCATGTCTGCTATGCTTTTATTTGCCATAGTCGCTTCACTTATTTTACCGAATGAAAAGTGATAGGCAGCTAATCGTCAAAGCAAACTGCTGCAGACTTAATGCATGCCATTCTTTTCCTATTGGTGCGCTTTTTGAACGCCAACATAGACGCCGTGTTACCTACTGCAAATGAGAAAAGATTTTCGAAACTGCTTATGGTTTGTAGCCACTCTGGTGAGGTTGTATCAATAATGACTCGCTCAACATTTTGTACCTCAGATGAGGTTGTGCTGTTTTTCGGCAACGAATTAGTTAATGCGGCAATCGAATCGCTAAGAAGAAAGCAATATTGTTTGAGCGTAAGATTTAAATATTTTTTGTTTTTGGGTCGCTTTTCACCTTTAAATGGTATTAAACCCTGAGTCTTTTTATTTTTTGATGGGCAGAAAAGTCGTGTATAAATGCTCGTGTACACAGAATCGTTTAAGCTTTTCGCCGCATTAGCCCGAATAGGGTTTAAGTCGACATAAGCCATGCAAGATAGCAACGCTTTTTCAGTTAATAGTGCTTGAGAGCGAAAGCGTCCCTCCCAAAAGCGGCCTGTACACTCATCCTCTTCGTTCGCTTTTCTTGCAATATGCTCGTTTAAGTCTCTCATAAACCAACTGATGTCAAAAAGCCTTTTCCTGTAGATATCTGCGGTTTCTTTGACTGCTTCTATCTCAATATCGCTCAGAACCTCTCCTTTTAAATACCTTTGGGTAAGTAAAGTTCCCCTGTGTATTTTGTGCCATTGGCGTAAAACCGTATCTAGTGACCAGGATAGCGCTGCGCTTTTATTTACACACAACACAATGTGAATATGGTTACTCATGACGGCATATGCACAAATGTCGATAGCGAAAATACTACTTAAAAACAGTAACCTGTTTTCGACCCAAGACTTTCTGTGCTCATAGCTAACATTCGTTGTGTGGTCATAGCCACAAAGGTAGCTTCGACGTACACATCGCGAAATACAATGATAATAAGGGGTATCTTGAAGGCTTATAAGAGATTTCCTGCTTTGCGCCATGATGCTTTTCTACGATCGTTGGAAAAAGTTTCAAGACAGTAGCATTATCACTAGCCCTTTGTGACCTGAACTCAAGGTGTGTTTTGTTAATACCTTAATTGCTAGGAAAGACACCCATTTTTAAACATGCTCTATTTGGCAAGATACCCATTATACCCCCCCTTTTTAAAAGAAAGTTACGCAGACACCCACGTTAGCTTTTTAGAAGGTTTTATCAAAAAGTAGCAACTAAATGGCTACATGAGTAATCGATACAATTTATAGTGGGTGTCTTGCTAAATTTATGGTGGGTGTCTTGCTAAGAGGTATCTTGATAAGAGGTAGGCTAGCATCAAGCTAAAGCGTCATAAAAAACTTTTAGGATGGATGGCTCGATAAAAAGAGCATGCTTGGAAGGGCAGCATGCTCCAAAAAAATCAATTATTTAGCTAATAATGCGTTTGCGGCTTTCGATACCGGTGGGCGGCCCAAAACCTCAGAGATATAGGACGATGAAGTAAGTAATCTATCCATATTCACACCTGATGAAATTTCCATCCCATTAAGCATATAAACAACATCTTCAGTTGCAACATTTCCACTAGCCCCTTTTGCATAAGGACACCCCCCAAGACCCGCGACAGCGGAGTCGATAGTAGCAATCCCGTATTCAAGTGCTTTGTACAAATTAACGAGAGCTTGGCCGTATGTATCGTGAAAATGGGCCGCAAGTTTTTGTGCAGGTATATCCTTAAGCACATCTTCTAACAGTAGACTCGTTGCTCTAGGCGTGCCGGCTCCAATAGTGTCCCCCAACGAAATTTCATAACAACCCATATCAAGTAGGGCTTTACTCACTTGCGTAACTGTTTTAGGCGAAATGTCCCCTTGATAGGGGCACCCCATAACACATGAAACATAGCCTCTAACCTTAATATTATTCTGATCAGCCAATTGAAAAACATCTTCAAAGCGTTTCAAACTCTCGCTTATAGAGCAGTTTATATTTTTTTGCGAGAATGCCTCAGATGCAGAGCCGAACACAGCAACTTCTTTTACGCCAGCGTCAATAGCGGTTTCTAGTCCCCTAAGATTAGGTGTAAGCGCAGAATACTGGACATCTGTTCTAGAAGGGAGCGCCTGGAAAACTTCATCCGAATTTGCCATTTGAGGTACCCACTTTGGAGAAACAAAGCTGCCTGCTTCTATGCGTTTAAGGCCGGTTTTTGAAAGTAGATTTATTAGCTCAATCTTCTGCGCTGCACTTAAGTTGAGCGTTTCATTTTGTAGTCCGTCGCGCGGACCAACTTCAACAATACTGACTTTAGATGGAAGCATAATATTAAGCCTCAGCCAAATCTTTCGAAGAAAACGCTAAAAGCGTTGCCCCACCGTCAACGAGCTCCCCTGGGTTGAAATAAAACTCTTCAACCTTGCCATCATGAGGAGCAATAATGCTGTGTTCCATTTTCATGGCTTCCATTATTAGGATAGGCTCACCTTTTTTGACCTCTTGCCCCTTGCTAACAAGGTGGGTAACGATAGTGCCATTCATTGGTGCATTAAAGTTTGCTTGGTCATCGGTACTGTTGACGTCACCTAACGATGCTGTCTTAACAACATACTTGACGTGTGTGTCTTTGTTAAAAAGGGTAAACTGTTCGCTATCTTGAGAGAATGAAAACGTCCTCTTGTGTCCGTCAATAGTAGCGTTTAGCGTTTGGTCAATAATAACGCCAGAGGCCGCAAAGCTTTGGCCATCTACGGTTACTTCCCAGTAACCATGGCTATCATCAAAATGATGCTTAACTTCAACCTGTGTTTCCTTGTTGTCGCTAATCAGCGTAAGCGTCTCACTGTGTTGACTATTGACCCTCCAAGCGCCGGCTGTCGACCATACAGAGAGTGTTCTTGGGCTTTGGCTTCTCGTTAGAATGGAAAGTAGTGCCATAGCGGGGAAGTCGTGTTGGGTGTCTTGATTAATCGTTTCACTAAAGAGTGTATCGTGGTGCTTTTCCACGAATGTAGTTGTTAGTTCCGCGGAAACGAAAGATGGGTGTGACGCTACACGCTTTAAAAAATCAATGTTAGTGCTTACCCCGTCGATATAATATTCCCCCAAAGCGCTTGTTAAACGCTTCAGTGCAACTTCACGGTTCTCTCCCCAAACCACAAGCTTGGCAATCATAGGGTCGTAAAACACACTTACTTCATCACCTTGCTCTACACCTGTATCTACGCGAACTACATCATTTTCTTCTGGCGCATGCAGTAAGCGTAAGGTACCCGTTGAAGGTAAAAACTCATTCTTTGGATCTTCGGCATAAATACGCGCTTCGAATGCGTGTCCCGTTAATGTAAGTGCGTTTTGCGCCTTAGGTAACGGCTTTCCTTCAGCGATTATGAGTTGCCAAAGTACTAAGTCTTCTCGCGTAATCATCTCGGTAACAGGGTGTTCCACTTGCAGACGTGTGTTCATTTCCATGAAGTAAAATGAATCATCTTCATCAAGTAAGAACTCAACAGTGCCAGCACCAACATAATTGATTGCTTTGGCTGCAAGAATTGCAGCCTCACCCATTTTTTCTCTAACGTGCTCAGACATCTTTGGGGCAGGGGCTTCTTCAATAATTTTTTGATGTCGACGCTGCACTGAGCAGTCGCGCTCGAAGAGGTAAACTCCATTACCATGGGTGTCACAAAAAACTTGGATTTCGACATGACGAGGCCGAGTCAGGTATTTCTCAACAAGCATATGGTCATCGCCAAAGCTCGCCATAGACTCGCGTTTGGCAGCGTTTAGGGCTTGGGAGAAATCTTTTTCGCTCCAAACCTGACGCATACCTTTACCACCGCCACCGGCAGCAGCCTTAAGAAGCACTGGATAACCCATATCATCAGCAGCTGCTTTTAATACCGATTCGTCTTGGTCATCGCCATGGTAACCGGGTACTAGAGGTACGCCGGCTTTTTCCATTATGTGTTTAGCCGCAGATTTAGAGCCCATTGCTTCAATTGCTGACGCTGGTGGGCCTACGAAGATAATGTCGTTCTTAGCACAAAGCTTGGCGAATTCAGCATTTTCCGAGAGAAAACCATAACCTGGGTGAATAGCATCAACGCCTAGCTGCTTTGCTTTTTCGATTATTACATGGCTTTTTAAATAACTTTCTTTTGACGGGGACGGACCAAGGTAAATAGCCTCATCTGCCATTTTTACGTGCAGTGCATTGCGGTCGGCGTCTGAGTATACGGCGACGGTTTTTATGCCCTGTGCGATGGCTGTCTTTATAACACGGCAGGCAATTTCACCGCGGTTTGCAATTAGTAATTTATTTATCATTGTTCATCTCCACCCAAGAAGCACTGCGCTTTTCTAAAAAGGCAGATAAGCCCTCTTGACCTTCCTCTGAGGTCCTAACTTGGGCAATTAACTTACTTGTTTTGCTCAGTAACTCATTATTGATTTCTTGCGAAGACACCCACTGCACGAGCGCTTTCGCTTTCGCTACAGCCTGAGGTCCGTTCTTAATGATGTTAGATAAAATGTTGTCGATAGTGCTATCAAGCTCGTCTTCAGTCACCGATTCGCTTAGAAGGCCTAACCGTCTGGCTCTTCTGGCAGAAAAAACTTCCGCCGTTTGGAAATAACGCCTGCAAACACGAGCGCCCATTGCTTCAACAACGTAAGGGCTAATTGTGGCCGGGATAAGACCAATTTTAACTTCACTTAAGCAAAACTTGCTCAGCTTGCTTCCGATGGCAATGTCGCAACACGCAATCAAGCCTACAGCTCCGCCGAAGGCTGCGCCTTGTACTCTTGCTATCGTTGGCTTCGGCATTGTGTAAAGCGTTTGCAGCATTTCTGCCAAACCGAGTGCGTCATTTTCATTTTGCGCTTCGGTATAGGTGGCCATTCTTTTCATCCAGTTAAGATCAGCACCAGCACTAAAGCTTTTACCTTCTGCCTTTAAGATCAGTGCTCTTACGTTCTTATCTTCTCCCGCCTGTTTAAATGCTCGGGTTAGCTCACTTATCATTTTATCGTCGAAGGCATTGTGCTTTTCAGCTCTATTCAATGTAACAGTGGCGATGTTTCTTTCGTCTACGTGGTAAATAACCGATGGTTCCATGACCTAAACTCCTACATTCTAAATATGCCAAATTGGGTGTCTTCGATAGGCTTGTTAAGCGACGCTGAAAGCGACAGCCCCAGTACCAAGCGAGTATCTGCAGGGTCAATAACGCCATCGTCCCAAAGTCGCGCAGACGCGTAATAGGGGTGACCCTGCTTTTCATAGGTATCGATAACCGGCTGTTTGAAAGACTTTTCTTCTTCTTCACTCCATGTCTCGCCCGCACGCGCTTTCTGGTCGCGTTTTACTTGAGCTAGTACACCAGCTGCTTGTTCGCCCCCCATGACTGATATACGGGCGTTTGGCCACATAAACAGAAACCTTGGGTCATAAGCTCTTCCGCACATGCCATAGTTACCCGCACCAAAACTTCCACCAATAAGAACGGTGAGTTTTGGAACATTGGCACACGCTACTGCAGTTACCATTTTGGCGCCGTGCTTTGCAATGCCGCCGTGCTCGTACTGTTTACCCACCATAAAGCCGGTAATATTTTGCAGAAATACAAGCGGAATTTTACGTTTTGCGCAGAGTTCGACGAAGTGCGCACCTTTAAGTGCACTTTCACCGAAAAGTATGCCGTTATTGGCAACAATACCAACTGGGAATCCAAATATTCGTGCGAACCCGCACACAAGCGTTGTCCCATAAAGCGCTTTAAACTCGTCAAAATCAGAGTCATCTACGACACGAGCGATAATGTCTCTCACGTCATAGGTTTGTCGACTGTCTACGGGAACGATGCCGTAAATTTCTTTTGTGTCGTAACGTGGCGGCTTTACATCGGCCACGTCTACATATTCGGGCTTTTTCCTATTCAGTCTTGATATGGCATTACGGGCGAGCGAGAGTGCGTGGTGATCGTTATTAGCGAGATGATCGGCAACACCTGAAATACGCGTATGTACATCGCCGCCGCCAAGCTCTTCTGCGGTAACCACTTCGCCTGTAGCGGCTTTAACAAGGGGAGGACCACCTAAGAAAATTGTTGCTTGCTCTTTTACGATGATACTTTCATCTGCCATCGCGGGGACGTACGCACCACCTGCTGTACAAGAGCCCATTACAACCGCAATTTGTGGAATATTTTTAGCCGACATATTAGCTTGGTTGAAAAATATTCGGCCAAAGTGCTCTCTGTCAGGGAAAACATCATCTTGGCGAGGTAGGTTCGCGCCGCCAGAGTCCACTAAATAAATACAGGGTAGATTGTTTTGCTCGGCAATAGTTTGTGCGCGCAGGTGTTTTTTTACCGTTAACGGGTAATAGGTCCCGCCTTTAACCGTGGCGTCGTTAGCCACAATCATGCACTCAATTCCTGCAACAATACCTATACCTGCAACAACGCCAGCGCAGGGCACGTAGTCGTCGTACACTTCCCATGCGGCCAGCTGTCCTATTTCCAAAAATGGTGTATCAGCGTCAATTAGTGCATTAATACGGTCACGAGGCAGTAGTTTTCCTCTAGATATATGACGCTGTGCAGCTTTTTCACCACCGCCTTGAGAAATTTTATTAATTTTTTCTAATAGGTCGTTTACCTGAGCCTGCATGTGCTCAGCGTTTGCAATAAACGTTTCAGATTTCGTATTTATACTTGAGCGAAGAACGGGCATAACCCCTCCTTGTGTTGGGCATCAACGAAGTGTGCCTCGTTAACTGGTGTTAGCATGACACCCATGCTAACCATCTTTTGCTGTGATGGGTGTCTTTGCAACTTATTCGCGTTTTAATTCTGCAAGGTTGGGTGTCTTGATAATTTGCTTTTTTCTTTTCGCAGCATTTCGCCACACAGTGAAGGCATTATCACCCTCTACCTTGCGTTATTTAGATTCGTTAAATAATTCTCGGCCTATTAGCATTCGGCGAATTTCTGATGTGCCAGCACCAATTTCATAAAGTTTTGCGTCTCTTAACAGGCGACCTGTAGGGTATTCGTTGATGTAACCGTTACCGCCAAGAAGCTGAATAGCATCTAGCGCCATTTTGGTTGCGAGCTCAGCAGAATAAAGAATGGCGCCAGCCGCATCTTTGCGCGTTGTTTCGCCGCGGTCGCACGACTTAGCAACAGTGTAAACATAAGCACGCGCAGCATTCATTTGCGTGTACATATCTGCCACTTTTCCCTGAATTAGCTGGAACTGGCCGATTGACTGTCCAAACTGTCGGCGGTCGTGTATGTAAGGCACAACAATATCCATACAAGATTGCATGATACCCAGCGGCCCACCTGATAAAACAAGCCGCTCGTAGTCTAAGCCGCTCATTAACACACGAACACCTTCGCCTTCTTTTCCAAGGATGTTTTCAGCCGGCACTTCGCAGTCTTCGAACACTAACTCACAGGTGTTTGATGAGCGCATTCCTAACTTATCGAGCTTTTGTGCGCGACTGAAACCAGGAAAGTCTCGCTCAACGATAAACGCCGTGATCCCTTTAGGGCCTGCATTTGGATCGGTTTTAGCGTAGATAACAAATGTGTGGGCGTCAGGACCATTAGTTATCCACATTTTATTTCCGTTAAGAATGTACTTGTCGCCGCGCTTTTCCGCTTTCAGCTTCATACTTACAACGTCTGATCCCGCGTTGGGTTCACTCATGGCTAATGCACCGACATGCTCGCCACTCACTAGCTTCGGCAGGTATTTTTCTCGCTGAGTGTCGTTACCGTTTTTAAATATTTGGTTCACACATAAATTCGAGTGCGCCCCGTAACTTAGCCCTATACCGCCTGAAGCACGACTCACCTCTTCCATAGCAATAGTATGAGCAAGGTAGCCCATTTCAGAACCACCGTACTGCTCTGAGACAGTGACCCCTAGAAGCCCCATATCCCCAAGCTTAGTCCACAGTTGATTAGGAAATTGATTTTCAGCATCGGCCTGTTCAGCAAGAGGCGCTATTTCATTTTGAGCGAATTGATAGACCTGGTCTCGTAACATTTCAATGTCTTCACCAAGCCCGAAATTTAAAGTAGGGTAGGAGGTATTCATGCGATTTTTCCTCGTTTTAGTTCTGCGAGTTCTTCACGGCAGCGTGCTTCAACATCATCCAGTTCAGTCATTAACATCTGAATATCTTCTAGTTGTTGTTTAAGTACAGCTCTTTTTTGTTCAGTCATATCTAGCATGGCTTCCAGCTGAACCGCCGAATTAGGGTTTGTGTCGTACATGTCGAACAGTGTTTTGACTTCCGCTAGGGAAAAACCTAGCCGTTTACCACGCAAAATTAGTTTTAATCGCACTCTATCTTTATTCAAATAAACGCGATTTTGCCCCGTCCTAGAGGGTGACATTAATCCTTGCTCTTCATAAAAACGAATGGAGCGAGGTGTGATGTCAAACTCTCGAGCGAGCTCACCTATTGCATATGTTGTTTCGTCATCGTACTTGTTCATTACATGTACCTTGTTCTTTAAGCGCTGCTTAACACCCGTCGTTTGCATGGGTGTCTTTGTAATTTGTTGGCTGAATTGAGTGGGTGTCTTTGTAAAAGCATCACGTTTTGAGCGAGTGATTTTACATCGCTATGTTAAAACGTAGTGTTTAGTTGACACATACTCAGTACAGGTTTACGTTAACGTTAATTACATTTTACGTTAAGGTAAAGTAACATTTTGCTAACGTCAATTTTTCATGGTGAAGGTCAGGTGTTGTAGCTGATAGAGGTGTTTACTTTTGTATACATTTGACTGGCTTTCTTCAATCCATTCAATATTTTAAATGAAATTAAGGGCACGGATATGAGTAATGAATCAGTAGTGATAGTCGCGGCGAAACGTACACCTATGGGTGGTTTTAACGGTAGCTTGTCTTCTCTCGCTGCGACAAAGCTTGGAGAAATTGCGATAAAAGCTGCGTGTGATGAGGTGGATGTCTCTGTAATTGACGAGGTCATTATGGGGTGTGTTTTACCGGCTGGGTTAGGGCAGTCTCCTGCGCGACAAGCGTCAATAGGGGCGGGGCTTCCGCTAAGTGCCGGTGTTACCACTATCAATAAAGTCTGTGGTTCAGGCTTAAAAGCAGTCATGATGGCCCATGATCTTATCAAAGCAGGCAGCGCCTCTGCGGTGGTAGCTGGCGGTATGGAAAGTATGAGTAACGCGCCATACATGTTGCCAAAAGCGCGAACGGGTTATCGCATGGGGCATGGCCAAGTTATTGATCACATGATGCTAGACGGCCTTGAGAATGCTTACGACGGTAAAGCAATGGGGTGCTTTGCTCAAGATACCGCTGATGAAGAGAATATTGGCCGCGGTGAAATGGATGAATTTGCATTAAGTTCATTGTCTAAAGCGCATGAAGCAATAAATAGCGGCACGTTCAACGACGAAATTGCACCAGTAACTGTATCTTCACGTAAAGGTGATACAGTGGTGGATACTGATGAAGGTCCGGGTTCTGCTCGCCCTGAAAAGATCCCCACACTCCGCCCAGCCTTTAAAAAAGACGGTACGGTAACGGCAGCGAACTCTAGCTCTATCTCTGACGGTGCTGCAGCACTTGTTGTTATGAGTGAAAGTAAAGCTAAAGCCCTTGGATTGACACCATTAGCAAAAGTGGTAGCTCACGCTACGAACTCAATAGAGCCCGAGAATTTTACAGTTGCACCGGTAGGCGCAATGGAAAAAGTGTTAGACAAAGCTGGTTGGACAAAAGAAAACGTAGATCTTTTTGAAATCAATGAAGCTTTTGCCATGGTAACTATGCTGGCGATTAAAAAGCTAGGGCTTGATGAAAGCAAAGTGAACGTAAAAGGCGGGGCATGCGCATTAGGCCATCCCATTGGCGCTTCTGGCGCACGCATCCTTGTAACACTTCTTCATGCACTTAAACAAAGCAATGGTCGTAAAGGTATAGCATCTTTGTGTATTGGCGGTGGAGAAGGCGTTGCTCTTGCTGTTGAGATGCTTTAAGTCAAGTTTCATAGCGTACATGTAAACGATTTAATCACAGAGTGACATCACTTTAATGTTGCTCTGTGTTTCAATAAAAGAAAAAGTCAGAACATGAAGAACACAGTACACATTACTACTTTTACACGCGCACTATTTATCGCACTTATCTCTTTGCAACAGCTAGCTGTTGCGCAATCAGCTACTTTCAAAAGTGGAATCGAACCGCAGTTCAATTACAAAGACACCCATCGTATAAATACGGCTAGTAAAGACACCCACGTTAAAAGCGACGCGCGCCCCCCACAAAGCGCACCCGAGATTAAGCAACCCGCAAACTCTGACGTTAAGCGAGATGACGTTAAGAATGACACCCATGCTAAAACTAGCGAAATTTACAAAGACACCCACGATAAACCTAATGAACTGTCAGCTAGCAGTAAAACGTTAACGCAAGTGCCATATGCTGCGTTGGGTGTCTTGCCAACAAGAGAACATGACGAGCTGTTTAGCTACGGAGAAAGCCCGCTCCAGTCTGTTTACGTGTGGCATGGGCGCAATACAAAGCACGATAAGTTTGCCGGAAAAGCTGTTGTGTTTGTTCATGGCGGGTGCTGGTTGAATGCCTACGGTTATGATCATGCAAACGGGTTTTATAAGGCGTTGGCGGATTTAGGGATGGGTGTCTTCGTAATGGAGTATCGGCGCGTTGGCGACAAAGGCGGCGGTTGGCCTGGTAGCTTAAATGATGTTACTGAGGCCATGATAACGTCGCTTGAACGTATCCGTGGTAATGGACGTTATTCGAAGGTTTATATTGCTGGGCATTCGGCAGGTGGGCATCTTGCTATGCTTGCCGCGCAGAAACTGCCACAATTTACACAAAGCGTTAGCGTTGAGAAAGTCATTGGACTTGCTGCTATCACCGATATAAACGCTTACGCTGTTGGAGCCAACAGTTGCCAGACTGCTACTGCAAAATTCATGCATAGCATGCCGGATGAAAACCCCGAAGCTTATCAAGCTGCCACTCCTAACGCGAAACTTATCAATACACCCATAGTGTTGATGCAAGGTGACGCCGATAGCATTGTACCTAAACTCCACGCTACAATGGCTGGCGCAAAACAAAAGATAATAACAAATGGTGGCCACTTCGATTGGCTACACCCTGACTCTACATCCTTTGATGCTTTACTTGAGGTTATTGGTGAACATGATTAATAAGGTTTTTTCCGCTGAGCAACTTGATGACAAGGACCCGCTTGCACATAAAGCTGGGGCTTTTTCGCTTCCAGACAACACCATCTATTTAGACGGTAATTCTCTTGGCCCTTTACCGAAATCAGCAGACAAGCGAGCGGTTGAAGTAGTTCAAGAGCAATGGGGGCAAGGCCTTATTACAAGTTGGAACAAACACCAGTGGATTTCCTTACCTCAACAAGTCGGCGACAAAATAGGGGAGCTTATAGGCGCGCAACAGGGCCAGGTCATCTGCTGTGACTCTATCTCTATTAACTTATTTAAAGTGTTAAGCGCCGCGCTTAAAATGAACCCAGGGCGCAAAGTAATTGCGACCACACGTGATAATTTTCCAACCGATATCTATATGGTTCAAGGGTTGTTAGATTTACTTGGCGAAGAGTACAGTATCCGCTATGTAGATGAAGCCAGTATTAGTAGCCAGTTAACCGATGATATTGCCGTGCTTATGCTTACGCAGGTTAACTTTCGAAGTGGGCTTAAGCTTGATATGAAAGGCATTACCGAGCAAGCACATGCAAAAGGGATTTTGATGTTGTGGGATCTTGCCCATAGTGCCGGCGCTTTCCCAGTAGGCTTGGATGATTGCAACGTAGATTTTGCTGTAGGGTGTTCGTACAAGTATTTAAACGGCGGCCCCGGCGCGCCAGCATTTATTTATGTTGCGCGCCGTCATCAAGATAGCTATCAGCAGCCCCTGTCTGGATGGATGGGACACAGTGCCCCTTTTTCATTTTCTCCCGACTACGCGCCAGATAAATCGGTAAAGCAAAACTTGTGCGGTACGCCCGGTGTTATAGGCATGAGTATATTAGATGCGGCATTAGACGTTTTTGACGATGTATCACTGAAAGCCATCGACGAGAAGTCGAAAAAGCTTCAAGCTTTTTTTATTGCTGAAGCAAAAAGGGCAGGAGTGTTAGAACATTTCGGTGTGGCGAGCCCACCGATTAATTGCCGGGGTAGCCAGTTAGCCCTCGCCCACGGTGAGGCTTATGCCATTTGCCAAGCGTGGATTGCTGAAGGGGTTATCGCTGACTTCCGCGCGCCTAATATTTTGCGAATAGGGTTTGCGCCGCTTTATTTGAGCTTCGCCGATGTCGAAAAGGCGGTAACAAGACTTGCAATAATCATGAGCGAAAAACGCTATGAAAATGCCACATTCCAGCAAAGACAGAGCGTTACCTGAGCAATTAGGCCTATATAGGCCTAATTGATTGCATTTTTATTATTTACGCTTAATACTTCGCGGTTGTCTTTGAGCTCGTTAACTGTTTTGGGTGTGTGGTTGAAAAAAATAAGAAAGTATCTTTTGGGTGTGGTGTTGTTTTTAGGCGCAAGTGTTTTCAGCGCTATTTTAAAAGCGGGCCCCGAACAACAAGCCGCTTTTACTCCATCTGAGGAGATCACTTACTGCATTGACCCCAACTGGGCGCCATACGAAGCGATAAGAAATGGTATTCATGTTGGCATCTCAGCCCAATATATGCGGCTGATTGCCGAGATTGCTGACCTTGAATTCACGCTTATACCTACAGAAAGTTGGCAACAGAGCCTAGAATATGTTCAGCAGGGGAAGTGTCAAGTGATCCCTATGCTCAATACCTCGGATTATCGAAAGCAGTTTCTAGATTTCAGTATTCCTTACTTCGAAGCGCCTAATGTGCTGGTGGCGAAGGCAGGTACGCCTATGCTTCAAGGTTATTCCGGCGTAGGTAATCGCACGGTAGGCATAGTTCAAGGTTATCGACAAGTAGAGTATATCTCCCGCCACTATCCGGGGATACGGTTGAAACGTATGCCGTCGGAAGAAGAAGGGTTGAAACAGCTGGCAAATGGTGAGTTTGATGTCATGGTCGGCTCTTTGATGAGCGTAAATATGCACATTAACAACCTAAAATTAAAAGACATTAACATTGTTGGTTATGCAGAGCCTTTCGACTCTCTGGCCTTTGGGGTAAATAAATCGTATGGGCACTTGGTTGATAAACTCAACTTTGCCATCGAGCGGATCCCTGAATCTCGGAAAGTGGAAATATACAAACAATGGAATAATGTTCAAATACGCTACAGCCGTAATTATACCGTGATGATATTGAGCACTATTATTGTGCTAATAGGGCTGTTGTGGTTAATATCGAGGAACCGTCACGTAGGTGCCTACAAGCGTATCATTAATCAGAAAAATGAAGAAATAAGCGCGCTACAGGCCACCTTGCTGGAAAAAAAACAGAACCCTTGGCTTTCTTTCTGCCCATGACATAATTACAGGGCTGTACAATCGCAATCATATGATTCAGCGAGCGGAAGAGGAAATCTCTCGCTTCCAGCGCTTTCAAACAACGGCCTCGTTAATCATTCTTGAGCTAACCCACTCTCATGACGATGGGCATTCGCTCGAAGCATCATCGCTGGAAGAGTCGCTTAAAGTGGTTGCCACCCAATGCTTAAATACCGTTAGAGAGGTGGACGTGGTGTCTCGCTTTAGTGGTGAGCAATTTATTATACTTTGCCCACAAACCGAGGTAGGTGCTGCAAAGATACTCGCAGATAGATTACTTAAATGTGTAACGAGTCATTACCTTTTAAGCGATAATTTTAAAGTTGCGATAGGCATGTCTGAGCTTAAGCAATCTGAAGAGTTTTCCGACTGGATGGAGCGTACCATGAAAGCCCTGTATCAATCTAAGCGCCACGGGTTTGGTAATGTGAGCATAGCGCCATAAATTTTTGAACGAATAAATATAACGTCTAAATCTACGTCTACTCAACAACGCGTTCTTTTCGTTATTATTAGCGTGTGTTAAGGCTTCACGGCTTAGGCCGTCGAGATACAGGAATAGCCTGAGACCTATGTCGGTAGCATGTGAAAGAAAGCGTGCTTCATAAAGGATAGCTCCTTAGTTAAAGCACGATATCTCCCATTATATCAAAGGCTCGTAGTGCCATTGATGAGCGTCGTAGTATATTTGCGCACGATCATATTCACGCTCTGAACGCCAGTTTCTGTTATTTAACTTAGCCGATACGCCAGGGTATAGCCGTTTATTGGCGATAAGTTTAATGTCGGACTGGTAGTTTTCTTTAGCCGACTTCACATCATTGGCCTTATTTTCAAGCCACTCTAGCAGCGCGCTTTCATTGTTGAAAAGTTCTAAAGCCTCAGCGGCTTTGTGCCGAAGTTCTTTTGGAATTTTCTTACCTTGGATAAGTGCTATTTTCTCTTTGTGCTTTAAATTGTTCTCGCGAATCTGGCGTAGCAATTCATCTAGCGAGTCTTTTCGTTCAAGGAGTTGATTAAAGCCCGGGCTAAAATCCACTTTCAACGTACTGCCGGAAACGGCCCCTAGGGTGCCTGCCTCCACGCGATCTTGACTTATTATATCGCAAGCAAAAAGGTTACCCATAGGCTTGTCAATTTGCCCTACGATAACAGCTCCCCCGCAACGCAAGCGGCTGTAGGCCAGCTGCCTGCCTACGGTAATGTTTCCACCGCATTGAATATCAATACCTTGGCCGTGCTGCACGTGGATGCTTCCTGATGCGACTAATTTACATTGGAACTCGCCTTGAGAATCATTCACCTTACCCATAGCGCCTTCGGTGATAATGATATCGCCACCAGCTTCAATATGCGCCGACTCAACAAAACCATTTATGGTTACATCACCGGCCGCTTTAATCTGCATTTTTTCTGTTACATCGCCGTTTACAAGTACCGCTCCCTCGTAATTCACATGCCCTGTACCTACGTTAACGCCATTGCAGATAAAGGTGTCATCGATATTCATAATTTGGTCGCGATACTTAGGCATGCCCGAAATGGTCGACATCAAAAGGTTGGCATCGCCGTCTGACACAACGGTTCCGCTTCCCATTTTAAAGTCGACCCACTCGCCTGCGACGGCAGGGAGTTTATTGTCTTTTACGTCGAAACCAGAGCGACCTTGGGTTGGCGCGGTACGACGCAGCACAGGCGTGTTTACTTTTACACAAATAATTTCGCCTAAGTTGCGCATGTCTACGCGCTCGCCGTCATCTGCCTGAGGCTTTAACACCCGTTCTAGGGCATTAGGAACAAGAGGAATGAACTTAGAGTTTTTGCCATTTTTAGCAGGAAGCCCTTTCGCGATAGTTTCTTCTAGCACCGTGCCGGGCTCAGCGCGCCTAGCATTACTCAGCATAGATTCTATCTTTTTGGTGCTTACACCTCGGATGACTCTATTTTTTATTGCCAGCGATTTAATCGTACTTAACGCGGGTAGCTTTCCGCCATAAGGGGTAGTGAGCACAAGGTTCGCGTGCATGCCGTCATCGGGAACACGGAATTCTACTTCCGCGTTTTTACGTTCGCCAATTCTTTCTTGAACGATAGTCCCATCACCTGTTTTAAAGTAATGGTTAGCCGTGTCACAAGCAGATTTGAGCGCTTTTTCTGAAACGTAAAGACGTTTGGTTTCGCCGCTTTCTAACTGCTTTTTTATTTCCCGTATGTCTACTTCTGAGGTAAATTCAGAAGGGTTGAGCATTAGGTTGATATAGGTTCTAGATTTATCGAAACTTATTGTTACGCCATTCATGACATCTTTATTCCCTTGCGCGCGTGTATTGTTATTATCGGCAGCATTATTTCATTCCTTGACTTCGTCTAATAAATTGCTGTTTTTCTGTCAATGTTCTTAATTTAAGGCGTTCTAAAACCGCCGTCAAAGGTTTTCGGCATATTGATAGAGGGCGCGTAATATCGCTTGCTTTTCAGGGTTGTCACTGTGCTCGTGAGCCAGAGATTCAAGCCTCATCATATAGGTTTCCAGCGTTATAGAACCGTGAAAATCCGGGTCGGTAAGCCGCGCCTGACGGTGGTACTGCCATTTTGTCATTTCGTCAGCAGTAAGCGTATTGGGGTAGTTTCTTGCGCGATATCGAAACAGCAATTTTTTTAACCCTTCGTGCTGCGTTTTATCACCGAGCGTCGCTAAATCTTCTGGTTTAGCATTTATCACATTTTCACACCAGCGCCGGTCTTCATCGCTAAGAAACCCGCCGCTGTATAGCGCGTGGTCAATATCAAGTTCGCTGGTATGTCGCTCTTCTTCATATATTGCCACAATTTTACTAACTAAATCTGGTGTGCTTGCCAGCTTTTTGTAGTTATCTAAGCAGCGCTCGCGGTCTAAGCCGAGCCGCTGTGCATTGTCTTCTGTCATGGCTTTGGCTGTGGTAATGAAAGGAGAGCGGTTCACGTGAATAAGCTTAAGCCCCGGGCGCTCTCGCGCATCATCATACGTATCGGAAGGCGCGTACAGTGCTTGCTTAATTTCATCTGCAGAATCATTTAACACGCTGTCTATATCGTGAGACAAATCAATCACGATAAACGCATTGGAATTAGTCGGGTGTTTAGCAATCGGCATAACCCATGTACAGCAACCCTGTGAGGCCGGCAGCTTTGACGATATATGAAGCAATACCGATGGCTTGCTCAAATCTATTTGCTGCATAACGGTATGCTTATTACGCAAAGAAAGCGCGTAGTCGAATAAGCGCGGCTGCTTTTCTTTTATCAGCTTGGCAAGGGATATGGTGGCGTAAACGTCGTTTAGCGCATCGTGTGCGTTATCATGTCCGATATTATTGGCAGCCGTTAATGCTTCAAGCCTAAAACTTGGCGAACCATCTTCTCTCAATGGCCAATTGATACCGTCTGGTCTTAACGCATAGCAGGCTCTTGCTACGTCGATGATGTCCCAGCGGCTATTTCCATTGCGCCATTCTCTTGAATACGGGTCGTAGAAGTTTCGATAAAATAGATAGCGGGAAACTTCATCGTCGAAGCGAATACTATTAAAGCCCACGCTACAGGTATTCGGCGTAGACATCTCATTATAAATTTTTGCAGCAAAATCAGCTTCGTTTGAGCCATCTCTGATGGTTTGTTGAGGCGTGATCCCAGTAACAAGACACGCTTCTGGATGAGGCAGGTAATCGTTAGCAATTGCGCTCATAATATTGATGGGCTTACCAACGACATTTAAGTCCATGTCCGTTCTAACAGCGGCAAATTGGCAAGGGAGATCTTTTTGTGGGCTTGTGCCAAAGGTTTCGAAATCGTGCCACAAAAATGTAGGTGTATGCATAACCACCAGTACGTTATCAATGAAATATTGAACGCAGTGTACACTGCGTAAAATACAATACCAAATGTTGATGGTTATATAGGCAATGCTGAAGGGGCGATACGAAGCGAAGGCGACTGTAAAACATTCATTCACTTATAATCTTTAGTCTTAGCTGCACTGTAAATGACTTGCGCAAACCCCGTTTGCTGTCTAGTTTATACCTTATAAAAATTAATACGGATATTGTTTGTTTGTCGTCTTTTACACCCAAGTCAACATTAAGCGAAGCGAAAGGTACGTTCGGGCTTACCGTTGTGCTTGCGGTCGTACTTGTCATACTGGTTGTGGGGCTATTTGAGGGTAATATTAAAGCTGCGGCAACTGCCCAGACGTATTCGGCACTAGAAAAAAGTGCCGCAAATGCGGAAGCCGCGGCCGATATGCGGGTACTTCAGTATACCAATGCACTTAATTTCCTGCACCAAACACCACCTATTAGCGGCATAGTTCGGGCGACAGCAAACGGTAACGTAGACCCAAAAGATAGCACCACGTTAGATCAATGGAAACATCGTTTAGAAACGATATTTGTTGCTTTTATTGAGAACAACAGTGAAATTGACCAACTGAGAGTGATTCAGTCTAATGATGAAGGGAGCGAGGTTATTAGGGTGGAGCGCGAGGGCGGCGCTGTCATTATCGCCAGTGATATCGACTTACAAACAAAGGCGTCGAGAAATTACTTCAAAGAGAGTGTAAAAAGCAACAAAGGTGAGTTTTACATTTCTAGTATTAACTTAAATCGTGAATACGGAAAGTTGGAATTCCCCTATAAAGCGGTTATCAGGTTGTCGCTTCCTATATTTAGTGATGCTAATGAGCGTTACGGCTTTATAATAATGAACGTAAACGCGCGCTTTTTGCTTGACCAAATGAAACAGGCGCTTGCGCAAAATCAATCGCTTTATGTAACTGATAATGAAGGTTACTTTACCTTACACCCAGATAGCGATAAATCCTTTTCTAAAGATTTGAACCCTTCAATAAACTGGCAAAGTGAATTTGTTCAACCGCTAAAGGCTGGAAGAGCGAGGCTCTCGCCAGTGGAAGGGGAAAACACCCTATATAGCGTCTCGCGTGCATTCAGCATTGGTGGCGGTCAGCAAGTAGCGCCTTTTTACCTCCATGTCTCAACGCCTAAATCTTATGTTACTGCGTTAATCAATGATAAACGAATGAGTGTTTATAGCGTACTGGTGGCGGTGACGATAATATTCACGGTTGCATTGCTGTTTTTTTACCGAAGTAATCGTAAGAATATCGAACTTGCAAAGGTCCGCGGTGAGTCAGTGGCAATCGTTGCAATATCTAAAGACGCTATTTTTAGCGTAGACGCTTTTGGTAAAGTGAAAAGTTGGAACATGGCAGCTGAATCCCTTTTTGGTATACCCAGCCAGGTCATTATAAACCAACACTTCTCCTCGTTTAAGCCGCTGTCACCGCTTGGTTTAGAAACCGTTCTCACCAAGGGCGGTAAGCAAGAGACATTTACAACAGCGTATATAGACGGTGAAAAAAACGAGCACAAACTTCTTATTACTGCATCGACGATATGGGGTGATAACTCACAATTTTCTGGCGTTGCCGTTGTCATTCGAGATGTGACTGATGAACACAAAGCTAAAGATGCGATAGAAAGAGTTAATTTTAAGCTTGAAGAAAAAGTGGTCAGTAGAACGAAAGAGCTGACGAAGGCAACGGAAGAGGCGCGTAAGGCGAGTAGCGTAAAAAGCTCATTTATTTCCAATATTAGTCATGAAATGCGTACGCCATTAAACGGGGTGGTTGGTTCACTGTCATTGCTCAAACGCCAGCCTCTCAATGATAAAGCTGAGCAGTTAGTGTCTATGATGGAAATTAGCTGTAACAATTTAAGCGTGCTGATAAACGACGTTCTCGACCTATCGAAGATTGAAGCGGGTAAATTAGATATTAACCACCAGCTTTTCGAACCTTTAACGCTGATAGAGTCTTTGGCGAAAGTGTTTGCGGTGAAGGCTGCAACTAAGGGGCTTGAGCTAATAGTTGATACCACGGGGCTTCCTCGTGTAGAGATTAATTCCGACCGCCATAGGCTAAATCAGGTATTAAGTAACTTATTGAATAACGCCATCAAGTTTACAGAAAAAGGACACATACAGCTAAACGCAGCGTTATACGAAAACGACGCTGGGTTACAAGAATTGCATTTTAGCATAAGTGACACTGGCGTAGGTATCGCCCCAGAAAGTCAACCAAAACTATTTACTGCATTTACTCAAGCCGATGCTTCCGTCGCGACTCAGTATGGTGGAACAGGGCTTGGCTTGTCTATTTGCAAGCAGCTAACACAGCTGTTAGGTGGGGATATAACGTTTAAATCTGTGGTAGACGTTGGAAGTACATTTTCATTTTACGTTACGCTTACTGAAAAAACTCCAGATACCGAAGCATCACTTGAGCGCGCGCTAGAAATGGAAAGTGCAATGCTAAGTGGTATCAATATAGGCGTATCGGCTGGCTATTCGCCTCTAGAAGAGAATATCTGTAGTTTGGCGATGCATGTGGGGGCAGATGCCTACGTGTTAGACAGCAATACCGATAAAATTGAGTGGTCGACGTTCAACGCGGTTATTGTTGATGAGTCTAGCCCCTTGATTAACGATTTAGACGATATCTGGCATGCGCATACTACTGAGCAAGAAGCCTGCGCTTTACCGGTGGTTTTCATCCTTCAAAAAATAGAGGGAGCGCCTTACCAATTTAACCATATACAGCCAATTTATTTACCTAAACCGCTGTTTCGTTCAAGTTTTACGCTTGTTCAACAGGGAATCGATGCAGCGCTTGGGGGATACTCATCGTCAATGAACGAACTTCATCCCAGTGACGGAAATGGCCCAAGTGACGACGCTTTCGAGACGGTTAAACAGACATCAGACCCTCAATTGTCTATTGAAGACGCTAACCTACTTATTGTTGATGATAATTTGATAAATAGAGAGGTGGCCAAAGGCGTACTGGAAAGCCTGCCTGGTAAGATGTTTACCTGCTGCGACGGTGAGGAAGTTATTGCATTTTTGCAAAAATGCGAGAAAAAAGGGCGTCGTATCCACAGTATTTTGATGGATTGCCAAATGCCGAACATGGATGGATATGAAACCACCCGGGCTATCCGTGAGGGTAAAGCTGGCCCGCTGCATGCCAATGTGCCCATTATCGCGATGACTGCCAACGCCATGCTTGGCGAGAAAGAGAAGTGCTTAGAAGCCGGCATGGACGATTTTACGACTAAGCCCGTAATTGCAGACGTGTTGATCCCCAAAGTTAAGCAATGGCTTATACACCAAACGATGGCATTAAAAAGCGAAGACGCTAAGCGTAACAACGAAATAAAGAGCGATCCGCCAGCCCTTGTGGATAGCCTGCTAAACGCTATCAATAAAGAAGCATCTTGCAGCGGTGTGCAAGAAGAGGTGTCGATGGATGACCATATGAGCAGTCACAGCGATACTAACGAAACTGTCACAGCAACAAGCGCCAACGAGTCTAACGCTTTAAGCGATATACCAGCGCCAGATAATGGAAAGGTGAGAGAGAGTTGGGATAAAGACGATGCGATAGCGCGAATAATGGGGGATAAAGCGTTGTTTTCTCGGGTTTGCGAACTTTACTCACAAAGTGCGCCTGATAAGTTAAAGCAGTTAAAAGGTGCTGTAGAGGAGCAAGACTTTACACAAGTTCAAGTGCTCTCTTTAAAGCTTAAGGGTATGTCAGCGGATATCGGTGCTGTGCAACTTAAAAAAGACTTTGAGCTAGTATGGGAATTATCTAAGGGGGCACAGTGGGAAAAAGTCAAAGCCCTGCTTCCTTCCATAGACGACGATCTTAATACCTTCATTGAACTTCTTGCCGTGGCCTAGCTTGTTATTTCTTATTGTGTCATCTTAACGTTTAAGAGTTTTAAAACCTGCTTTAACTGCGCTGAATTAAATGGTAGTTAATTCAGTACTCATAATAAAAGCGTTTAGGAGAATGTAATTTGAACTTAGCTCGTTTTAGCGTCTCATCTAATGGTTGGTATAAAACCTTATGCACCTTCAGCGTGGTTACCGCCGCATTATTAGCTACCAATGCGTTAGCCCAGGAGCCGAAGGTGGCAATCGCTATTCACGGAGGCGCGGGGACTATTTTAAAATCGTCCATGACGGCAGAGAAAGACGCCGCCTACAAAAATGTGCTATCGAAAGCGGTAAAGCATGGCTATTCGCTTTTAAAAGAAGGTGAAAAAGGCGAAGTTGCCGTGGTAGAGACTATTAAAATTCTTGAAACGTCACCGCTTTTTAACGCGGGCATAGGCGCGGTTTATACCTTTGACGGTGAGCATGAACTCGATGCTTCTATCATGCATGGAGGCAGTAAAAACGCGGGCGCCGTTGCTGGCGTTAAAACAATACGAAGCCCTATTGAGGCAGCATTGCTGGTAATGAATGAATCGCCCCATGTCATGCTGTCGGGTGAAGGTGCCGAACAGTACGCTAAAGAGAACGGGCTAGAGCAGGTTAAAAACACAGTCTTTGATACCGAGTTTCGCAAACAAGCGCTAGATAAAGTAAAAGCGCGTATGGAAAAGGCATCAAGTGGTTACGGAACGCAACAGGGGAATGAGCGTTTCGGTACGGTGGGGGCCGTGGTGTTAGACAGCGGTGGCAATATCGTGGCAGGCACCTCAACCGGAGGAATGACAGCCAAACGCTACGGAAGAATTGGCGATTCACCGGTTATAGGTGCGGGTACCTATGCCGATAATGAAAGTTGCGCAGTGTCTGCGACAGGGCACGGTGAGTTTTTTATTCGATACCATGTTGCGGCTGATATCTGTGCCCGAATGAAGTATCAGGGGCTAACGTTAACGGAAGCGGCCGACACCGTAGTCAACGATGTGTTAGTTAAAGCGGGCGGCGACGGTGGTGTTATTGCTATTGATAGTGTTGGTAACATTGCGATGCCGTTCAATTCTGCGGGGATGTACCGCGCTAGCATCGATACAGAGGGTAAAGTGAGCATAGCAATCTATAAAGATTAGTTGTTATTTTATTGTTAATTGTGCTGGCTTGTGGATGAGTATAGGTCTAATCTTTAAGTGTGGGGGAAAATTGCTTTCACAAGTGGTTAAAAACAATTGAAGTGCCGTAACGCCAATAGTTAGCAGTATCGGTCTCATTGGGCGCCACGGCTGGAGAAATGAAAATGGAATCGTTGCAAGTCAGTGATTATATGAATACTCACCCAGTGAAGCTTAATATCGACATGCCCGTTGCGCAGGCTGTCGAAGTATTATTGGCCAGCGGACAAAGCGGTGGCCCGGTACTAGATACCAAAGGAAGGGTGGTTGGCTTTCTTTCAGAGCAAGACTGTATTGCTCAAATGATCGCGTCGAGCTATTACCGAGAGCAAATTTGCAGAGTGGGGGAAATTATGAAAACCCCCGTGGTGTCTGTAAAGCCATATATGTCGGTAATAGAATTAGCGCAGTTATTATTAAAAGAAAAGCCTCGCGTTTACCCTGTAGTTGATGATGACGGAGTGCTTTTAGGCTGCATTAACCGAACGGCAGTGCTGCGTGCGATAGACGTCCAGCTAAATGATGGCTACCAGCGAGCAGGATAAAAGCCTTTCTTAACGCGTTGAAAGGAAAGGGGTTACCCCCTCCTTTTCAACGCTTAATGGGTTTATAACTAGTCTAATTAATGTTTCGTTGACACCAAATTTCTTATGGCTTCTTTTAAACGTGCACCTGAAACCAGCTTAAAGTTTTGTGTGTCTGAGGGCATGACATTTCTTCCATCCTGGACTACCCAAAGACCTTCGCTATAAACGCCGCCTAAGTTGGCGTTCGTTGCTTCAAGTCCATCGGTTTCTGAAACCCCGTCAATTGAGTGATTCATATCGGCGGTAATGCGAATAAGCCCCATTAAGGTAAGCTTGTCGGCGTTTTTACTATTGATGTTGTAGATTGCATAACTATTGTTACCTTGGCTTGATGCAATAAGGTACGTTTGAGCATCAACAGTAAACAGGGCCAAGCCCTCCATGTCCGCCTCTACTGGTGGGGCTATTGCAGAAACGAAAGTAGGCTCGTGTTTAGTAGAGCTAATATCCATTGACCAAATGCCTGCACCTTCTTCACCAAAGTACGCTGTGTTGGTGTGAGTATCTACCACGCAGCCCTCAGGTTGTGAGGGAAGAGAAAACGATTGAGTAAGCGTTCCTTTAGCTTTTTTATTTTTATTGAAGGAGACTTCATAACGTTCGAAGAGGCCGCTGGTATCGTTAGCAAACACCTGGGTGACGCCATTTTCTACAAACAGGCACATGCCGTAAATGTCGGTAAGTGTTGTGTCAATTTCACCTAAATGAGCAAGCACGCCAAACTCATCTATTTCAAAAACAGACAAACTATTGTGTGAACGGTTCGAGGCAATAGCAATATCGGTAAACGTGGTTTCGCCGCTGTTGTTCATATTGGCTATCGCTACGTTATACCCCACATCAACGTTATTTACTCTTCCCACAGCTAAGCTTTGTTGTTGATGACCTAAAAGATCATAAGTATTGAGTGCACCTTTTTTGTCGGTGCCTAGTATGCGGCTTTGCGAAGGAGACTGGGCGTTGACCCAAATAGCCGGGTCGTCAGCGGCGTCACCGTAGTTTTTCACAGGCTGGGTCTCGGCGGAAGGTAATACACGCGCAAGCGCGTACTTCGGCGAACGGCTTCCAGCATTGGTTATCGGCTCCCCATCTTTAGAAAGACACCCATGGTTAAAATAAGCTGCACTTAATTCGCTAGATAGCTCTGCCGAAAAGAAATTGCCTGAGGCATCATCATCAACTATCACAGAAATTCGCGGGCCTTTTTCATATTCATAAAACGCTAAATGAATAAATTCGGGCTCAATGGTTTGCGGTACTCCAGCTAAGTCATACTGCAAGGTTATGAATTCTGTCTGGCATTGGCTTTGTAACCATACGCCGCTTTTATTTGGGCTTACCCAGCCCAGCAGGCTGCCTTTAAAAAGTGATGTGTTGCTCGATAAAGTGCTCACACCTTCGATAGCGATATTAGCGTTATGAAAAAACAATTCTTTTTCTAACTCACTTTCAATGTCGGCATTAACTTTCCAAACGCCCGCAAATTCATCGGCTAAGTAAATAGAGTGAGTAAGCATATCAAGGCTACAGCTTTTCATGCCCGGGCCTATGGCAAAATTACGAAGCGGTAAAAATTGATTATCGTGTATTTCGAACTGGTTGAGCGTGCCCGTGGCATCAATATTTACAATATGCGGAGCACCTTGGGCAGTGACGGCCGCGCATATGGCTTCTGAGCCTTTGGCGGACTGGGTAAGCTGTTGTTGTATATCGAGGGTATCAGGGGCGAGTCGATATGCCTCAATGTGTTGCGTATTGTTATTAAACACTACCATGGACACCCATTGTTTATTTTCAAACTCGGCTATTTCCGCACTCGCAAGAACAAAACTACCCGCAATAAACCTGGCTTTTCCTTGGCTATTACTGATTGAAATTCCTTGGTGTTCGTTTAACTGAAGTTCAATAGTGTGGGTGTCATCGTTAGTTTGTGCATTTAACGCTGGGGCCAATTTTTCATTATCGGTAGCATGGGTGTCTTTGTAAGATTTGTTCGACGCCTTCGGAGTTTCTTGCTCGTTAGCGTGGGTGTCTTTGTAAAATTTGTTCGACGCCTTTGGAGTTTCTTGCTCGTTAGCGTGGGTGTCTTTGTAAGATTTGTTCAAGGCCTTCGGTGTTTCTTGCTCGTTAGCATGGGTGTCTTTGTAAGCTGTTTGTTGATTATCGCTACGATAGTAAAGCGTTTGGCTAAACCCATTTGCAAGTTGTTTGAGCTTTAACACAGGTTCTTGTATATCAGCCTGTGGTTGATGGCTTGCTTTGCCTGCAGTTGCACAGCTAAAAAGTGTGGCCAGCATGCCGGTAAGGAAAAAGGTTTTGCCCATTGTGGGGTATATGCGTGTAATTTTTTGTTTATCCATTGTGATTAGTTACCTTAAAGCGTGCTGGATGAAGATGCAGTGTTAGGCTTATTTATTGTGTGGGCATAAACCTTCTTCCCCTGGTGGTCTATGTAATTAAGGAATATGCTTTTGGCCGTCATGCTCACGCTAACAAAACCACCTGTAGATTTAGCGAATTGAGTAAATTCGTAATTTCCAACGGGGCGCACCTCAGAGCCGCCTCCCGATACCACGTGAACTAACTCATCGCCGGCTAGCTGATTGTGCTGTAGGTCGTGTTCGTGCCCCGCGATGTATAGGTTAACGTTGTGTTTGTGAAAAACGGGCTCAAGTACGTCTTTGATCGCGTTTGTTTTACCGTAGCGTTTACCGCTTGAGTACAAGGGGTGGTGGCCAATAACTACTTTCCACGTATATTGGTCTTGTGCCAACATTGTGTTTATCCAAGAAAGCTGCTCAGAGGCGCCTTGCTCATAGGCTTCTTGATATTTAGCTTCTCTCGCATAGTCAGGGTTAAGGGGTGAGGTATCGATAAACAACAACAGTGCCGTTGCGCCGTCATCTAACGCTAACGTCTTACTGTAATACTGAGCTGGCATTTCCCATCGTCGGCTTTTTACGCTGTAGTCTATTTGTGCCTGCCAATTTCCGCGGTAGTCGTGGTTACCCAGTACTGGGTGCCAGTTGATGAAAAGATGAGGCTGGTGATAGACGGCTTCGTAAGACGATATCCAGTACGGGTCATCAACCGACGCTATCCCGTTGTCGTAAAAATTATCGCCTGTGGTAGCGATAAACTCAGCATCTAGCTGGTAGCTGGCAATATCAAGCCATTTGGCTACGTGTTTTTGATAAAAGTGCCCGTTGCGCCCCCAGTCTCCCAATGTTAAGAAGGAAACCGCTTCATCCGGTACCGACAAATCTGCAATGGTCGTTTTTTCATAGTAGGCGTGCGAGTAAGGGGCGGTTTGGGTGGGCCCCGTATTGATAGGCGCAATATCCGTAGGCCCGATTTGAGAGGGGCCTTGTTGCTTTGCCTGCGCCCAAGCTGAGTTAAAGAAACAAGCGAAACAAAGCATGATAGTTAACAAAGTAACGAAAGACGGCTTTGATGTAGCGGGTGATGTGGGTAAAACGTGCATGAAAGACTCTCTAAAACAGGTGGCGCAGGCTTTTTTTTAGCGGCCTGCGCGCCTGATTATAAACAACAAATTAACGTGACTAGTTTAGCTGCCAAGTAAAACCTAGTTCGAACGTACGGCCATACTCTTCGTACTGCGCGTTTTGACTGCGCGTATCGAAGTAGTTGTAGAAAGGTTCATCACCTAAGTTAATGCCGTTAAAATATACCTGCATGGTGTCGTTAATGTAGTAACGTGCCATGAAGTCCATTTGTACATGGTCATCTTCAAATCTCAGCATATCGCCCTCAATTTCTTCAAAGTTTTCACTTTTATAGGTGGTGGCAAGTCGTACGCTAAAATCATTGGCCTCATAGCCTATGGTTAAGTTGCCAATGCGATCAGACTGATTCGGTAGCTGCGTTTCAAACTTCTCGCCATCCAAAAAGGTGGTTGCTTCAGAGTCGGTGAAAGTAGCGTTGGCAGACACGATAAAACCGTTGTTAAAGGCTTTTACCCAAGAGAGCTCTAAGCCGGTCAAATCTGCAGAGTCCCCGTTGATGGGTTGAATGACCTCTTCGAAACCTTCCCAGCCCGCGGTACCTGCAACATCGGCATAAACAACGAAATTATCGATATTCTTATAAAAAAGACCGGCTGAAATGACGCCAACGTCCCCAGGGTAGTATTCAAGAGATAAGTCAATGTTCTGAGCTTCGTAAGGCTGAAGCTCTGGGTTACCTACTTCTGCTTCGCGTTCAGTAACAAATACACCATCGTCTTCTTCTGTTTTGCTTTCGATTATTTGAAATGCTGCGACATCTTCAAACTTAGGTCTAGAAATGGTTTGAGTGTAAGCAGCGCGAAGCTGTAGCTTGTCAGAAAAAGTGTATCTAGCGTTCACGCTAGGTAGCCAGTGATCATAGTCACGCTCCGCTTCCCAAGGCGTATTCACCACTTCTTCTACGTCAGTTTGCTCGTTTTCAACAAGCTCTACGCGCATGCCCGAAGTTGAAAAGTCAGTACGCTCGTAGCGAACACCGGCGACCAAGTGAAGCTTTTCAATATCTACGCTGCCCATGATATAAGCGGCAAAGATGTCTTCTTCGTTTACGTACGTAGCACCGCGAGATTCAATGTCTGAGTTTAGGCTATCAACCTCAAGGCTCTCACGGTTATCGTTAAAATAACTGCGCATTACGCCTCGGTTAAGCCCTGGACCGAAATTGTCGAGTGAATAATCTGGGCTTGCTGCGCCAAATTGAGCGGCATCTAGGTCATCAAAGTCACCATCGAAAATAGTGATACTGCTGTCTCGGTCTTTCTCTCGGCTGCGGTATTTTGAACCAAATTTTAATTCACCGATGTAGCCACCTACATTAATAGGGCGCGCCGCATCAAATTTGATGCTGGTTTCGGTATCTTTGGTGTAGTTATCTTCAAAGCTTATTTCATCTACTTCATAGGTCGACAAATCCATGGCATCAGCATTCTGTGAAACAGTAGGGCGCATGGTGTTTAAGTCGGCATCAATGCTGTCATTCTCTGTTTTAAATATATAGTACAAAGCGTCAGGTTCATCTTCGTCAGATTTTGCGTAGCCTAGCTGCCAGTTCGCTTCCCATGTATCTAGCTGATGTTCACCGCCTAACGCGACCGTGAAGATACTTTGGCTTTCAAAACGATCTTTACTTTCTCTTTCAATTTCCGAATCTTCGCCGTCAAAGGTAAAGATGTTGCCTTGGCGGTATTCATCGTCAGAAAATTCACTGTATAAAGTGCGTAAGAAATATTGGTTGTTGAAGTCAGGGCGAAAGTCTATGTTCAACGCACTACCTAAACGCTCCCGTGTGATGGCGTAGTGGCGCTGTTCAAGTTCGTCGTCACCGTTGCTTTCTACATTATCAGAACCAAAGTCTCTATCGAAATATGAAACAGCACCGGCAACGCCCCATTTCGATGAAAGTTTCTTGGTAAAGGTACCTGATACTTTTGGGCTGGTTTCATCGCGCAAATCATTTTGGCTTGCTTGAACAGTAACGCTTGCGGTGTCGCGAGCCTTGTCAAACGCACTAACGCTCTTAACGGCTACTGAACCACCTATGGCATCACCATCCATATCAGGTGTGACAGATTTCGATACTTCTAGTGTTTGAATGAGTTCTGAAGGAATGACATCCAGGGCAACAGAGCGCACGCCAGACTCAGGCGAAGGAATGTTTAACCCATTGATGGTGACATTGTTTAAGTTTGGATCGATACCGCGGATCCCTACAAAGCGACCTTCACCTTGGTCACGTTCAATAGAGAGGCCGGGCAAGCGCTGTAGCGATTCTGCTGCGTTTTGGTCAGGGAATTGGCCAATGGCATCTGCAGAAACAATCGAAGATATGCGGTCAGAAACTCGCTGCTGATTAATGGCGCTTGCCTGTCCGCTTCGTTGCCCTCGTACCAGTATCTCGTCAATGGTCTCACCGCTACCGAATTCGACTGAGGCCCGCGCTATGTCATTATCTTCCACCTTGATGGTTTGCGTGACGGTATCTTCACCTAAATAAGAAATTTCTAGCGTGTAAGTGCCTTTAGGAATAGAGGGAAAGCGAAAAGTGCCGTCTCGGCCTGCCTCAGTAACAAGTCCTAATTCAATAAGCTTTATTTTAGCGCCGTTGTAGCTTCGGGCCTTAGCGGCATCTTTTACAGAGCCAATGATTACGCCATCTGCCGCCAGAACAGGAGAAGCAATGCTGAGGCCAAGTGCCGTTACGCAAGCAAGTGCAAGAGAAGAGTACGCGGTTTTAATTTTCATTTATTTTCCAATCAATTAAGCAGTCAAAAGGAGTGTTAAGTCAGCACTAAGTTAGTGAGGAAGTTAATGTGTGAGTACCCTAAGAACGCTGCATGACAGTTATATGACGTTTTGATGTTAGTAATAAGACCAAGGGTTCAATGCCATAGATTTATCAATTTATTGAGCTAATTTGACCCTGCCTTATCGCGTTGATTTACATCGGGTTTTAGCGATAGAAAAGAGAAATAGAAAATGTTCGCCATCAAGATGTCACATTAATGAGCCAAACTGACCCTCGACACTGCGAACATATTTAGGCAAGACTCTCGTTTTACTTGGAAGTTAGATGACGGCGCTATGCCGTACCGTACGTGCTTGGTCTGTTTGACTTGCCACGCTCACCGGAAAAGCTA
Source organism: Alteromonas infernus (assembly GCF_902705815.1). NCBI lineage: Bacteria > Pseudomonadati > Pseudomonadota > Gammaproteobacteria > Alteromonadales > Alteromonadaceae > Alteromonas > Alteromonas infernus. The sequence continues at coordinate 14,776 of NZ_CACSIG010000007.1, read as the reverse complement.
AAACGTTTTGCAGTGTACACGAGCAGGATATTTTTTAAGAGGCGCTATGTTTTCCTTTACCAATACTACACAATTTAGGCACCACACGTGGTGGCTCGCTTTCACGGTAAGCATTGTTGCAATTGCCATATCTTTAGCGCTTTTTTTAGGTAACCCAAAACAAAGCGCTGATATATCGGGTTTAGATATCGTGGGTGAGGGAAGTATTGTCCTGCTGACCCTTGCCTGGATACTTGCAGCGCTTGCGAGTAGGCCTCCTGGTAAAGTCACCAGCCTCCTTGTTTTCGGATTAGGTTTTTTTCTTTTTTCAGCAACACTAGACTTCTTAGATGAGTTTTTACGTTACCCCGATGATGCACATTGGATAAGCATGATAGAGTCCTATCCTGCCGCAGTAGGAATGGTGGTGATGACCGCGGCTCTTTACCAGTGGCATTTGGAGCAAAGAGCATTAAACCTACAGTTGCGACGTCGTGAATGGGACTATCGGGATCACGATAAAATAGACCCCATAACACAGCTTTACCGTGCTGAGTATTGGAAAGAGCAGATTCAAAAGCTTCAGCAATTCAATAAGTCGGCTGTACTTGCCATCATAGATATCAACAACTTTTCTTTGTTTAACCAGCAATATGGGTATACGGAAGGTGATAGGTATCTTCACGAAATTGCTCAGCTATTGGTAATGAACTTACGCCAACATGATTTAGCCTGTCGGTATGCTGGAGACCGTTTTGCTATTTTACTGCCGGATGTATCGCCGACACAGGCAGACATAATCATTGATGAGATAAAGGCGAGCATTCAGCATCTGGCCTTTAGACATCAATTAAATACCAACGCCATTTATACTTCAGCGCGAAGTACACACGTAACCTTGTTACCCAATCAGACACTTTCTACGGTATTGAACGCCATGTTGACAGAGCTTGAGCGCCCTCAAAAAAGTGCGGCGTGACTATCTAATGATGAATGAATAGACCATGTTCACCGCGGCTATAACCCAATGGAAATAAGCTTATCGAATTTCACAGTAGCAGCGTCGTCACATTCAGGTGAGGGCGGTGATACGTTTGGTGAAAAAACGAAACCTCTTGCAGAGCTAAATGATCTGGGTGTCCATGCAAAAAAACATGTTGGGGTGGGTGTGTCTCTGTAAGAGAAGGTGTCGGTGCAGATAGCGTGGGTGTCTCTGTAAGAGAAGGTGTTAGTGCAGATAGTGTGGGTGTCTCTGTAAGAGAAGGTGTTGGTGCAGATAGCATGGGTGTCTCTGTAAGAGACGGTGGTGGTGCAGGTAGCGTGGGTGTCTTCGCTAGTGCAGATGTTGTGCAGTCTACGCATGATAAGGTTATTGCTGGCTATTGGCTGGTTAAAGCCGTGCTTGATGTGGCGCTTAATCGTGGGGCGAATAAAAACAAATTATTCAGAGGTACAGGGATATTTGAAGACGCACTAGAGCCTGACTCTTTGATAAGCATTAAGCAATATCATTTATTGCTTAACAACGTGCAAAGTCAAACGAAAGGGGCAGATGTGAGCTTTTTGCTGGGAAGTGCGTTAGCTGCTCAGTGGTTACATAGTCCAATGCATGTACTGCAAACTTGCGATACCCTAGAAGCGTTACTGACCCACCTTGTTCAGCAGCAAATCTTCAGGTGGTGTAGTATTCCCTTTTGTCAGTTCCAGTGCTTTACCACCAACCACAAGGTGATGTTAATTCCTCAACTCACCGTCGGCGGCGCTAAACTGGCACAATTTGTAAGAGAAGTAAGCTTTGCCAGCATAGCGGCGCTTTTAAAAGGGATTGCAAAGCAGCGAGTCTCTGTTTCGTTTAACTTTACCTGCGCCAGACCAAAAAATATTGCTGACTTTGAAACCCATTTAGGGCTTAAGGTTGCGTTTAATTGCCCTTTCAACAGTATGTGCATTGAAAAGCATGCCCTGGATGAACCCATGTCCACACCTGTTATTCACTCACCAAACATGGTGACTGACAAAGAGTTAGGGCGGTATCGCCTTTTCGAACGCTATCCTCTTATCTCGCTTCCCGATTATGTTAGGTGCCATGTGTATCAAACCATAAGCGCTCACAATATGGGGAGTGCACTGCCTGAACTTGCTGAAAAGTTAGCGATTAGCCCAGCTACGCTCAAACGTAAATTAAAGGAGTTCAATACCAGCTATCGACAGCTGTCAGAAGAAGTATGGCGCAACTATGCCTTAGTTTTGCTGTCTGTGCATAAAGCAAACAATGAAGAGGCAGCACGACAAATGGGTATAAACGATTTACCTAACTTTCGCCGTACGGTTAAGCGGCTGACAGGAAAGACGCCAAGTGAACTTAGACTTTCTAATGCCTAACTGGTGTAAACCTGTGTAATTCCCTTTTCAATAGCGTTAAAACCTTTTATCCTCTTTCGCTTATGTTTTTTTATCACGTAAAAGCATACAGATGCATGCTATATGCAGGTTACACCACTCACGTAAAACACGCTTAGACGGTAGTGAAATATATATTTAGCGGTCTGACGTGTTTAACTTACGTGATTGCCTAAACACATTGAGTCTATATTAAAGGCTCTAGCGTCGTCGCTAATCATTTGTAGATAAGTCATAAAATCAAAAGAGAGTTTTCTGTGCGCGAAAATAACGCTACTGCACCAAATTCTGTATTACCTAACCCTATGGGTCTAACGCCAATATTGCTTTTCGTGGTTCTTGTTGTGGTTACGGGGGTAACAACCAACGATATAACTGCAATGCCGATATTAGTGGCATTTTTTATCAGTGCTGGCTATGGTCTATGCCTTAACCCCAAGGGTAAAAAGGTGAGTTTTTCTGAAAAAGTGCAAACCTTTTGTCAGGGAGGCGGCGATAAAAACATTATTCTTTTGGTGTTAATCTTTTTGCTAGCTGGGGCGTTTTACGCGGTCACGATAGATATCGGAGCGCGCGATGCCACGGTGAACATGGCCCTTCAATTTGTGCCATCAGCGTTAATTCTGCCAGGCTTGTTTCTTATATGCTGCTTTATTTCGTTCTCTATGGGAACGTCAATGGGCACTATCACTGCACTATCACCTATTGGGGCTGGCCTTGCGACGAATTTAGGGCTACCAATAGAAATGGCATTAGGGATTGTGGTTGGCGGTGCCATGTTCGGCGATAACTTATCCTTTGTATCAGACACCACCATTGCTGCAACCCGCACTCAAGGGGTGCAGTTGAAAGATAAATTCCGCGCAAACCTGATGGTGGCCGTGCCTGCGTGTATCGTCACTATGGCGCTTTTGCTTATGGTTGATGTAGACACATCGGGCATTGTTGAAGGTGGTACCTATGATTTTTGGCGCATTGTACCGTACCTGTGTATTATTGCGTTCGCGCTTACAGGCTTTAACGTTATCAGCGTGCTAGCTGTCGGCATTGCAAGTGCCTGTGTGGTTGGGTTAGTACAAGGCAGCTTTACCATGCTTTCAATGATGCAGAGTATCCAAAAGGGCATGGGTTGGATGCAAGACCTTGCCATGATAGCTATAACCATAGGCGGTATTGTGGCACTGATGCACGCCAACGGCGGCATTACGTGGTTAATTGAACGTCTAACCCGCCGAGTTACTTCAAAAAAAGGGGCTGAGTTTAGTATTGCAGGGCTGGTTAGTTTCTTAGACATAACCACTGCCAATAATACCATCGCCATTGTCACCGCAGGCCCCATTGCAAAAGACCTCAATGAAAAGTATGGCGTAGACCCCCGCCGTACTGCATCGCTTTTAGATATATTTTCGTGTAGTTTTCAAGGTTTGGTGCCGTATGGCGCGCAATTGTTAAGCGCTGCCGCGGTAGTCGGTATTTCGCCCTTGGCAATTACGCCGTACTGCTGGTATCCCATGCTGATCTTTGTGTTTGGCGTGGCGGCGATTTGGTTTGGTTTTCCGCGTTTTAATACGCCACAAGACGATGAACTAACCCAAAGCGCGTAATTTCTCGTAACGCTTACAACGCTAGCTTTTTAGGGCGGTATCTTCTAGGATCACCGCCCGAATTTTATTGATGTTTAGAAATCTTCTTTAGGATGCAATTTTGTCTTCACCAATCGCGATAAAACCCCTCTACAATAAACTTGATGATTGTTTAAGCGCCGATAAGTTTCGCTTGAAGCGCCGCATTACGCTGCTTGCACAAAAAGCAAAGGGGTTAGGTGAGTCTAAAGGCGCGGCACCGGGTGACAAAAGCGAGGCTTCAAAACGCAAAGCGCTCGGGGATAGTACGTCGCATAGCGCAAATAAAGGAAGTCAGAAAAACGCACAAAAATCGGCCGAAGAAAGTTTAAGCACGCAGTTTGAAAAACTTAAAGCAGACATCAATGGGTCAATTGAAAAGCGCAACTGGCGTAAAGCCAACCTACCAAAGGTAGAGTATCCACCGCTACCGGTAAGCGATAAAAAAGAAGATATTAAAGACGCCATAGCCAACAATCAGGTTGTGATTGTTGCGGGTGAAACTGGCTCGGGTAAAACCACTCAGCTGCCTAAAATATGCTTAGAACTAGGTTTAGGTGTGAATGGCATGATTGCCCATACGCAGCCGCGTCGTCTTGCTGCTAGAAGTGTGGCTACCCGTATTGCAGAAGAGCTTAATACGCCATTGGGCGAAAAAGTGGGCTTTAAAATTCGCTTTAGCGATCAGGTGAGTGAACGCAGTTATGTAAAGCTAATGACAGACGGTATGCTGCTCGCGGAAATGCAGCAAGACCGTTTTTTAAATCAATACGATACAATTATTATCGATGAAGCCCACGAACGAAGCTTAAATATCGACTTTTTGCTTGGCTATCTTAGACAGCTGTTAGATAAGCGCCCTGATCTCAAGCTTATCATCACCTCAGCGACCATCGACCCAGAGCGGTTCTCTAAGCATTTTAATAACGCACCTATTATTGAAGTAAGTGGCCGGACTTATCCAGTTGAGGTTCGCTATCACGCCCCAGAAGACTTTGATGAAGATCGCGATCAAAGCGATGCTATTGTTCATGCTGTTGACGAGCTTATGCGTGAAGCGCCAGGCGATATCTTAGTATTTTTAAGTGGCGAACGTGAAATAAGAGACACCCAAGATGCGCTCAGTAAGCAGCATTATCGCAATACTGAAATCGTGCCTCTTTATGCACGGCTATCCGCCGCCGAGCAAAACCGCATTTTTCAGTCCCATAGCGGCAGGCGCATTGTGCTTGCTACGAACGTGGCTGAAACGTCGTTAACGGTGCCTGGTATTAAGTATGTTATCGACCCTGGTTTCGCCCGTATTTCGCGATACAGTGCAAGAAGTAAAGTGCAGCGGCTGCCGATAGAGCCTATTTCGCAGGCCTCTGCGAATCAGCGGGCAGGGCGATGCGGCCGTGTTTCAGACGGTATTTGTATTCGCTTGTACAGCGAAGATGACTACCTTGGTCGTCCGGAGTTTACTGACCCTGAAATTCTGCGTACGAATTTAGCATCAGTCATTTTGCAAATGTTAGCGTTGGGGCTAGGCGATATTGCTGCGTTTCCATTTGTTCAGCCACCCGACAACCGCAATATTAACGATGGTTTTCGCTTGCTTGAGGAAATTCAGGCAATTGGTAAAGGGAAAGGTAAACAAAAAGGGAAAATGCAGCTTACGCCACTTGGCAGACAGATAGCTAGACTGCCCATTGACCCGCGTTATGCACGCATGGTGATTGAAGCTGAGCGAACGAATGCGCTTAGTGAAGTTATGGTTATTGCTGCGGGCTTGTCGATTCAAGACCCGCGAGAGCGCCCTCAAGAAAAGCGCCAGCAAGCTGACGAAAAGCACAGTGAATATCAAGATAAAGACTCTGACTTTATTAGCCTTTACAATGTGTGGGTAGCGTTTAGAGAGCAGCAAAATGCGTTAAGCCAAAACCAGCTGCGCAAATGGTGTAAGCAGCAGTTTATCAACTACCTACGTATGCGCGAATGGCAAGACATTGTTAGCCAGCTTAAAAAGTCGATTGCCGAGCTTGGCTTTGGTATTTCAAAGCAAGAAGCGGATTATCAATCTATTCACCAAGCTGTCGCCAGCGGCCTGCTTTCACATATGGGCTTTAAAGATAAAGAGCGCGAGTATATGGGGTCGCGTAACTCTCGCTTTTTAATCTTTCCAGGGTCAGGTTTGTCGAAGTCGCAGCCAAAGTGGGTCATGGCGGCAGAGCTGGTGGAAACCTCTAAATTGTTTGCGCGTATGGTGGCAAAAATTGACCCTGCCTGGGTAGAGCCTTTATCCGAGCACGTGGTACAGCGAAGCTACTCAGAGCCTCACTGGTCTAAAAAGCGCGGTGCGGTTATCGCCTTTGAAAAAGTTACGCTGTTTGGTCTGCCGATAGTCATGAAGCGGGCCAAGGTGTACAGCCTAATCGACCCACCAATTTGCCACGAGTTGTTTATTCGTGAAGCCCTGGTTGAAGGCAATACTAAGCTAAACTACAGCTTCCTTGAGGAGAATCAGGCGCTACTAGAGCAAGCGGATGAATTTGAGCAAAAGACCCGTCGTCGCGATTTGATTGTGGATGACGAAGAGCTTGTGAGCTTTTACGCCAAACGTATCCCACTTGAGGCAAACAACGATGCGGCTTTTAAGAAGTGGTTCAGACAGCACGGCAGCAACGACAGCCTAACGTTTAAGGAAGAGGATGTTTATCGTCAGCAGCCAGGCCAGTCAGTGGCTAATGCATTTCCCGACGTATGGCGACAGGGCAATATTACACTGCCGCTGCGCTACAATTTTGAGCCAAACGCTGTCGATGACGGGGTGACTGTAGTGATCCCGCTACCCGTATTAAACCAGGTCGATAACATTGGTTTCGATTGGTTAGTACCGGGGTTAAGACACGACTTAATTGTAGGGTTAATCAAGGCCCTGCCCAAACGCTTGCGCCGTAACTTTGTACCAGCTCCTAATTTCGCCGAGGCCTGTCTAGCTGATATCAGTGAAACGGACAAAAACAACCGGCCTGTGCCCTTGCTTGAAGCCGTAACCGATAAGCTTCGCAAAATGACAGGCGTCATTATTGAAAGCGATGAGTGGAACCTAGCCCAGCTTGATAAGCATTTAAAAATGCATTTCGCAGTGGTGAACGACAACGGGGACGATATTGCAAAGGGTGACGACCTACACGCCCTTAAACAGCAGTGTGCAGGGCAGGTAAAACAAACCTTTGAAAAAGCGGCAACGCCCGAGTTAGAACGCAGCAACATAGAGCAGTGGGACTTTGAAAGCTTGCCAGAAACTTTTGTGCAGAAGGTGGGCGGGTTTGAAGTACAAGCATTCCCTGCGTTGGTTGAAAAGGGCGATAAAGTTGATATTGCGCTTATAGAGGAAGCGGATAAAGCGCAAGCCTTACACAAGCAAGGCGTGAATGTATTAATTAAAAATGCCATGCCATCGCCGCTCAATTACTTACAGAGTAAACTGCCCAATAAAGCAAAACTAGGCCTTTATTTTAACCCGTTTGGCCAGGTTAAAGCGTTAATTGACGATTGTATTTTTGCGGGTATCGATGCCATTGTGACAGACTACTGCGAGGCGAATAAAACCGATATTCGCAACAAGGCCGACTTCGAAGCCTGTCTAGATATTGCCCGGGCAAGCATTAACGATAAGGTGCTTGAAATTGCTAAACAAGTAGAGCAGGGGCTCACCCTTGCTCATCAATGCCAAAAGCAAATGAAAGGCAATGTGCCATTAACCATGATCAATGCGCTAGGCGACTGTAAAGCGCATCTGGCGCAATTAGTATTTCCAGGCTTTGTCTCACAAATAGGTGAAGCAAGACTTGATGATTGGAATCGTTACATCAAAGGGTTGGCAAGACGACTAGAAAAACTACCCATTGATCCTAACAAAGACAGAATGCATCAGGTAACGGTGGAAAAATCGACGAAAGAATGGGAAAAGACCTGTAGTAAATACCCTAAGGGTAAAGTGCCGCAAGCGCTATTAGACGTACGTTGGATGATAGAAGAGCTGCGTGTTTCACTGTTTGCACAGCAACTGGGTACGGCGTACCCCATATCAGCGAAACGCATCACACTGCATTTAGCAGAGTATTAGCAAAAATACGCGTTGTGGCCTTATAAAGTAGAAGGCTAAGGTAATTTTTCTAATTTTGACTACAGTTAATATGAACACTGTATAAGAGAAAAGTTAAACGAAAGACTACTTTTTAGTTTTGGCGGTCAAATATCATACAGTTTGATTGACAAGTTATCAGCATCACCCTATAACAACAAGGGTAGTCGTCAGCGTAATGCTAAAAATCAGGAGAAGTAGACATGTTGGGATACGACGATAAGCGAAATTTTTTCAGGATGATGGTAAATTCGCCGTGTCAGTTGCAAATAACTGATGATGAGTCGAGCCGAACCATGCAGGCAATGTGCAAAGATATTAGCGCAACGGGAATGTCGTTAGAAGTTGATGAGCCTTCTATCGAGGTAGGTACGCAAGTAAGCGTCGCTATTGAATCCTCTAGTTCACAAATCCCTTCTCTTGCTGCGTTAGCAACGGTGGTACGCTGTGAGCCGGAATCGGAGTCAAGCTGCATTATCGGTGTTGAAATTTCTCAAATGAAATAGCGTGATATAAGCAATGGGGCGAAGCCGTAACTTCGCCTTAAAGCAGGTTAAACCCGGCAGGCTTTTTCTTCTACAAAATGCCTCTTAGCTTAGTGTGTTTGTGTTAAAACCCTAGTCCAACATTGAGCATAAAAATCACGCTGTCCTCTCTTATTAATTAAATTGAACAGACCGTTCGCTTTTTTCTATTTTCAATTTATGCTCTAATTGATAATAATTCTCATTACTGCGCAAGCAACCATATTTTATTTTTTAAAGAGAGTTATTATTATGAAAAAGACGATTACCTTTGCTGTTATGCACTTTGCGGTCGCGTTCACTGTAGCTTACCTATTAACAGGTAGTGTGGTTGTAGGTGGCGCTGTGGCACTTGTAGAACCCTCAATAAATACTGTTGCGTTTTACTTTCACGAAATGGTGTGGAAAAAAATTGAAGCGCGTAAAGAAGGGGCGACAACGGAATTAGCGTCTGAAACATCGGCGCCAGTGCGAAGAAACCAAGATATCTCATTTGCTTCATGAGCGCGGTTAACGAATAAAAACGCTGGCTTAAAAAAGACTTTCTTTAAATAAATACTAAAAAGCGCCTGTATGTCATTCACACAGGCGCTTTTGCTTTTGTCAGTCGTCTGTTACTTCACAAACCAAGCCCTTCAAATAGTATCCTTCTGGGTAACTACCGATGATAGGGTGGTCCGACGCTTGATTAAGTCGGGCAATAATCTTTATCGTACGGCCCGCATCGAGCGCGGCATCAGCCACTACTTTTTGAAAAAGATCGGCCGGCATAAGGCCAGAACAGCTAAATGTTAGCAATAACCCACCGGATTTTACCGCGTGGATACCGTACATGTTGATGTCCTTATAGCCACGAGCAGCGCGGTTTAGTGAGGCTTTGTTATCAACAAATTTTGGCGGGTCAAGAATAACCATATCAAACTGTTTATTTTGCTCGTGATATTCACGCAACGCTTTAAATACGTCTTTGTTAAGATACTGCGCGCGCTTGTCATCATAGCCATTTATTGCCACGTGGTGCTTGGCTAAATCAAGGGCAGGCTGCGATACATCTACATTGGTAACCGACTTCGCGCCGCCAGAGAGGGCATAGCAAGAGAAGGTGCCTGTGTAGCTAAAACAGTTAAGCACATCTGCGTCTTTTGCATAGTGCGCGGCCGCAGCGCGACTGTCTCGCTGATCCAAGTAAAATCCGGTTTTGTGACCACTTTCTATATCTACCACAATGTTAATGCCATTTTCTTTCACAGTAACTTGCATAGGTGGCTGGCCGTGAAGCACGCCGGTAACAGGCTCAAGGCCCTCTTTTTTACGCACATCTACATCGCTTCGTTCATACACATGAACGTCTGGCATAAGTTTGGTGATGGCCCACACTATTTTATCTCTGTGCTTTTCGCCGCCAGCGCTAAGCAATTGTACGACTGCCACATTGTCGTAAAGGTCAATAGTTACACCTGGAAGGCCATCGCTTTCAGAGGCTATCCAGCGAAATGCATTGGTTTTATTTGGGTCGAACAAGCGCTTACGTAAAGCTAAGGCTGTTTCTAATCGCCGCAAGAAAAAGCCATTGTCGATGCTCTCGTCTTTTTTGAACGTCCACATACGAACACGAATCTTAGAGTGAGGTGAATAGGCCCCTCTACCGAGCCAGTCGCCTTCGTCATCAAACACATCTACTGTATCGCCAATGCGAGCACGGCCTTTCAATTCAGCTACTGCGCTTTCAAAAACCCAGGGGTGTTTACGGCGAAGTGATTTATCTCTGGAGGGTTGTAATATGACCTGTGCTGACATGTAGGCTCTCGTATTTAGTTAAACAGTATTGCGAATGGGCGCGATTATACGCAATTTCGTATGTTCTGTGTTGAATAAACAGTAAAGAAACCCAAACTGAATAAAAGATTTTCGCGTATTGAAATATTTATTTAAGGGATACAAAAAAGCTATGCACTACGTAGATTTTGCAAAAGGATGCAAACCTGATGAGCTAACGGTAAAAGAGCAAGCGGGTTATTCATTAACGGCGGGTAAAGTAAAGGTAGAGGTAAAAGCGTTCGGTGTTAACCGCGCCGATACCTTGCAACGGCAAGGTAACTATCCACCACCGCCAGGTGAAAGCGAGATTTTGGGTTTGGAAGTGGCTGGTGTCGTATCTGAAGTTGCAAGCGATGTAAGTTCCTTTAAAGAAGGAGATAGAGTATGTGGCTTAGTAGCAGGTGGCGGTTACGCAACGGAAGCACTGGTCAACCCTGCTCACCTGATGCGCATTCCACAGGGCATGCCGTTTTTTGAAGCTGCCGGTCTTACTGAAGTATTTCTCACTGCGTTTCAATGCTTACGCACGATAGCCCACATTAAACCGGCCCAGCGAGCGTTGATCCACGGTGGTGCGAGCGGGGTTGGCCTTGCCGCTACGCAATTGTGTCGTTACTGGGGTGTACACAGTGCGGTAACCGCATCAAGCCAAGAGAAGCTGTCGTTGTGCGAAAAAAATGGCGCAGAACAACTTATAAACTATAAACAGCAGGCGTTTGATAAGGTGCTTAAAAAAGCATGGCCTGAAGGCGTTGATATGGTGCTAGACATGGTGGGTGGCGACTACTTGAATCGCAACTTACAGGTACTGAAACGAGATGGCAGCGTGGTTTACCTTGCCATGCTCGCGGGCCGCTATGCGGATAATCTTGATATGGCGATGTTGCTTGGTAAGCGAGCGTCAATTATTGGCACTACATTGCGCAACCGCAGTGATGAATACAAAGCCAACCTCATTGGTGAGTTCGAAACGGCGTGTATACCCGCGTTTGAGAGCAAAGAGTTAACGGTAAATATTGATACGCATTACAGTATTAAAGATATAGATAAACCTCATGGGCGCTTAGAAAACAATGACACACAAGGCAAACTGGTGGTTTCTTGGTAGAGCGATTAAGTTAGGCGCGCAGCGCGTTGCGCGCCCAGTTCATTGCCTATGTATTGTTAGCCTTATTTCTGTGCATTAGGTGCCAACGAAACCTTCATCGATTTGAGTTGGTTTCGCCTCAGCGGCACCGCGAGCAAGCTCATCGCAGCGTTCATTTTCAGGGTGCCCCGAGTGGCCTTTGACCCAATGCCAATTCACTTGATGCTTTTTCACCGCTTCATCTAAGCGTTGCCATAAGTCGGCATTTTTCACTGGCTTTTTATCAGACGTACGCCAACCGTTTTTGCGCCAGTTATGGATCCATTGGTTAATCCCATTTTTTACATACTGGCTGTCGGTAGTGAGTTCTACCGCACAAGGCTCAGTCAGGCTGTTTAGCGCTTCGATAGGGGCCAGCAGCTCCATGCGGTTATTTGTGGTATGCGCAAATCCGTCGCTTAGCTCTTTCTTATGCTGTTTATAAATTAATACAGCACCATACCCACCAGGGCCTGGGTTGCCTAGACAGGAACCGTCGGTATAAATATGAATGGTCTTTTGCGCCACAGCACTTCCTTTAATTTATCTTGTCATTTCCCTTAGCGGATTGCGAAGGGGTTGATATACTATCAAAAAATGAAAGCGTAATTATAGTAGAGGTTCCATGCGCCAAATTGTACTCGATACTGAAACCACTGGTATTGATCCCAAAGAAGGCCACCGTATTATCGAAATTGGCTGTGTTGAAGTCGTGAACCGCCGGTTAACGGGGAATCACTTCCATGTGTATATCAACCCAGGCCGGCATATAGAACAAGAAGCTATCGAAGTTCACGGCATTACGAATGAGTTTCTTACTGACAAACCAACCTTTGCGCAAGTTGCACAAGAGTTCGTGAACTTTATAAAAGGGGCGCAGTTAGTTATTCACAACGCGCCGTTTGACGTCGGGTTTATGGACCATGAATTTGGCATGGAGCCGTCGACTAAAGGGGTTATCACCAATCAAATTTGTGATGTGCTCGATACGCTTACCCTTGCTCGACAAATGCACCCGGGCCAGAAAAATAATCTTGATGCACTATGTAAACGCTACGGCATAGACAACAGCCACCGTACGCTCCACGGCGCGTTACTGGATGCCGAGATATTAGCCGACGTTTATCTCTTAATGACCGGCGGTCAGACTAAGCTAAAACTTGCATCATCAGGTGGTAGTGAAACTGACTCCACCGCAATCAGAAGAGTGCAGCGCAAAACAAATAAATTAAAGGTTATCAAAGCGTCCGCCGATGAGTTAACACAACACGAAGCTCGTCTAGACATCGTTGAAAAGGCGGGTGGTAAATGTTTGTGGCGCCCTAATGTTGACGAGGTGTCTTAAACTTTTCATCGACAACCCGTTTTAGCAAAGCGATATAACAGAACAATTTAGTGCAGGAGCAGCGTAGCGTGAGAGTGTGGTTTTATTGGGTAATATTATTATCATCGTTTATTCACACTGGCGCTACTGCGCAATCTCAGGAAGATGAACGAGACGCTGCGCGCCAAGTCGCTGATAGTGCCGTTCAAGATACCCAAGCGCAAAACCCGTCAATCGATACCTCACCGCTTACTGACTTAGGCGATAACTATACGAATTCTATCAAGCTTTTACAGAACCGCTTCCGCGTCGACTATAACGTGGAGGAAATTACGATGGTTTTTTTTCCGTGAGTATGGATCTGCGCCAGTTGTGTTAGTGCGCCCAGACGGCTCTAAGCTTTTTCAGGGCAGAGTAGATGAAGACAAGGTACAGTGGTTTGATGCCGATACCTTCGACATGATAACCATAAGGAACCCCGTCCCCGGACCGTGGCAAGCGGTGGGACAAGTACTGCCAGAAAGCCGCATTATGGTGCTATCAGATGTCGAACTCCATGCCGACCCTTTACCTAATGTCTTGTTCTCGGGCGAAATTTTAAAGTCAACTGCGTACCTAACCAATAATGGTAAGCCTATTGAAAACAAGCGCTTTAGGGATGTGGTGGCGTTAGATATTGAATTTAAAAGCACTAACAATCCTAACTTTGGCAATTTTGGAACTGGCGATCAAACCGTTGCTACATTTAAAGATGATGGCAGGGGAATGGATGAACGACCGGGTGATGGGGTATTTACAGGGCAGTTCAACTTAAAAATTGCTGCCGGTGAATGGAAACCAATTTTTAGGGTTAGCACGCCTATGTATACGCGAGAGCAAGAAGGTGCGCCCATTGTTCTTCATGATAACCCGGTCACTATCGATGTAGAAATGGATGGGGGCGGTGAGGGCTATCACAAAATTATTATTGATGTGAATCGCGAGCTGGTTGATATCGAATCTTTACTGGTAGATGGCAAGGTAAAATTTCCTAACGCGGACATGCAAAACTTCTCGCTTACCGAGGGAGGGGCAGAGGCTCGCGAACACCTAATAGTGGCCTATGAAGAGGGTATTTTCAGAGTAAAAGTCACTGCCTATGGCTCTACCGTGGATGGAAGGGACTTCATTTTAGACGTACCAGAATTTAGCTTCGTGGCAGATGGGCCCATTGAGCCTGAAGTCGAGGACCCATTAATAAACGGCGAAGATCCTATTGTAGATGGCAGTGCACCGATGATGGCACCCATAGAGTCTAACGCGATTAACACGCAGCCCGCTCTTTCCGAAGAGGACATGGACGAGGGAACGCTTACGCTAATTTTGGTAGTGGTAAACGGCTCAATTATATTGATTGGTGTGATAGCAGCGGTTGTTATTATTATTGTGCGCAAGCGCTCTTCTTCACCACAAGCTACTCAAACCGCTAAAAAACAGACGACTCAGCAGAAGCAGCAGCTCACTGAGGCGGATCTCACCATGGAAACTGCGCCAAAGGGCATCAGTAAGCTGCTAGGTATTTTTAAACGAGGTAAAAAATCAGACGACGCGTAGGCCGCTCGTTGTTATACGATGAAATAGCGTCGCTAATTTGTTCAGTTTGAATTTTATTTCGACATAATGCCTATTTAACAGGCAAACAAACCGCAGATGACAATTTTATTAATAAAAAGCGTTGACTCCACATGGGGGAATACGTATTATCTGCGCCGCAGTCAGGGGACAGGGCAACATCAGCCAGGTCAACTCACTGATAACATTGAAGATGTGGAGCGGTAGTTCAGTTGGTTAGAATACCGGCCTGTCACGCCGGGG
>NZ_CACSIG010000006.1:0-599 GCF_902705815.1 Alteromonas infernus | reverse complement strand
GAAGCAGTACACGTGAAACTGACTTTTGACACTAAAAGACTACGTTCGAAGTTTCAACTTAGCTAGTGGCAGAGGTTTTCAGTTCCTTCGATGGAACTTAGGAGCGAAATTACAGAGAAACTCAGCGAAATAGAGTTTTGATACAAAGAGGCGCAACTCATATGCAGATACCAATTTTGCCATTACTGATCGCGTTTTTTTAGTTGTCGGGAATTAACGAGTCTAAACAGGAATTAAATGGAGTAGATGGTATAGATACGTACAGAACCTACAACGCGGGCATTATGTATCAAAATCAAAACAACTTACTAAGGATCGCATACAACAGCGTAGGAGAACAAAGTACGTTGTCAAATAGTGATGATAGTAGTTTTTACGCGATTGACTTCAGAGTCCAACTCAGCCCAAGGACAAGTCTCTCAGGAAGTAAAAATCAAGCGTTTTATGGAGACACTGAATCATTTTCTTTCAATTATGCTAATAGAAAGCTAAGAGCGACAGCTACATATTCTGAAGAAGTAACTGCAAACTCATCAATTTTTGACTCCGCCGTTGATGGTGTATTTGTATGTCCAGAAACTTATTTAACTTTAGATGAT
>NZ_CACSIG010000005.1:0-87721 GCF_902705815.1 Alteromonas infernus | reverse complement strand
GAGATAATTATCTCTTAACTGGGTGTGTGAATCTATTGGAGCACGTCAATACCTATCATCGATACATTCGATATTTTCGAAACCGTTAGATGATAGAACATCGACCGTATCAATGATTTGCCTTATAGCCTTTAAGTGTTGATCATTTATTCTTCTTGAAATTCGATATCTGGAGGTCGCTGAAAGAACAGGGTTTGTTGGATCAACTCCTTTAGCGTCAATAAAAATACTAGCTCCTGTTTCTTGAACAAGGAAATCTACGACTAACCTGTCACTGTTGCCACTTTTTGCATAAAACTTTCTCAACCTCTCTTCTCGAATTGCCGATACAGAAAGTTCTTTATGAATTTGATCTATATACTCTTCAAAACACCTTGTGAATATATTTCTATTATTCGAGTTCTCTCTAATAAAACAACGAACTAATGACTCAGAAATCCCTATCATTACCATAGTAGGGTGAATAACCAATAATCCTTTATCGGTTAATAGAAAAGGTGAGTTAAGAAATATAGATTCCTTAAAGTATTCGTTATCAGCAACAACTCTATCTGGTTCACTTGATGCTTCATCAACAAACTCTGTTATTGTTTTTGATAATATATTTATAACTTTAGAAATGCATTCCAGACTATAATGTGGCGTAAAGTTGCTAGCTAAAGTTGAAAAATCAATAAGTTTGGTCTTTTCGGTCATGCAATAAATGCATAATAAAAAAGCTAACTCATAAAACTCTTCAAGTTCGAGTTCATACCTCTTCTTAAATGCATTTCTGAATTTTTTACTATTTGAAGGGGCTGCGTCTATTATTTTTTTGATTCTCAAAAAGGAGTAGGTTAAGTCTCGACTATTGTTCTGGAATATGACTTGAGGTGCTAGCAAAGCCCTTATTTGCACGGAAAGCGGTGATGTATCAACCCCTACTGCAATATGTTGCGTGCGCCAAATTCCATTCAGGATATATTGTACATCTTTCTGTGAAGCGGTCTGTTTACCTGATTTAGGATGAAGTTCTAAGACCCAGTCGATAGCTAATAGAACAACCCAAGGAGCTGAGATTTCACCTGCTTTTTTCATATTAGGTGTTTGTTGTAAGTATGAAATCAACTCACCAAATAAAGAAATAGTATTGAATTTGCAGATTCTTGATCTGATGGGCATTGCTGCTTCTTCAAAAGTTTTCATTCGCCTGAATCTAACTCCTTACTCAAATTCGCTACATCTCAACCGTAATAATGATGCAACTAGCATAAAGATGAAGTGCAAAAATTGAAAGGTAATGAAACTATTTTCAATCGTACAGATCCCCCTCGTTATCTTTTAGCTTTAGCATTTTCATTTTGACCAATATCAGAAGTAGAAAATCACAAAATTGAATGTCCGTTGTTTGCCTAAAGCAGTCCTCTAATACTCATTTATAAAGAGGTCTGGTTTACGCTTACTTATGCCGAAGAGTCTTAAAAATTTAAAGGGCAGTGGCACACAGTTAACGGGCGTTTTATTTGCGCTTATTCCCATCAGTGATCATTTTGCGAGCTCTAGTGTCTGACTGTTTTATCATATCGTCAATCAGTGACGTTTCAGGCAAGTTCTTCCAATATTTTTTGGGCATTGAACTTAGCATGGCGTCTTTTTTGATGCGTGCCGGATTGAAGATATTAGCGTAATAAGTAAGCCAGTATTTTTCAATATGATCGTTATCTGGAAGCACACTCGAATCAGGGTTGTCTTCTAAAATAAGTGTTTCTGTATCCCAGTGAGCCGCCCGATAAGGCGTGAGTATAGACCATCGCATATTCTTAAAACGGGTTTGAAAGAAGTCGAGCTTTAACTCTAGGCTAAAATGTTCAGGCTCGTACCAAGCGATAAAGTGTTCATTGCCATCGAGTTTAACCTCTCTAAATCTTAAAAACGCGCTCATTTTATACGCGTCTCGCTTTACCGCTTTAGCTAGTGCCATAAGCTGCAATATATCGTCATCAGTTTTTAACCGAGCTAGGTTTTTGTTTTCAAACGTAACGCGCCATAACACCCTATAACACAATGCGAAGCGGTGAGCATCGCTATGACACAATGCATATTTGAAAAGCATTAAGACAGATTTAGGAATAGCATGTCTTTTTTGTGGCGTTGTGACCGTAATAGAGGGTTGGCTGTGGCCGAATAGGTCGTCCTGTACTGATTGTGCACTTTGCCAAATGATATTTTCAGGGGGGATAGATTGTGCTAAACACGCTCTTGCTGCCATGCGCCACTCATCAAACCCCGGTACTGAGTTAATTGTAATTGTTTCCATCTCACAGCAACTTCATTTAAGCGCTAAATAGTTCAAACTGCTTCGGCTGCTTGAACTGAAGTTCAAAATTATTACTATCGAGTAAGTGAATATCAGGGGCATAGTCGCCTACGCTAATAAAAGGTTTTAGCTTTTTAAGTGGTAAACGCATTTTAGTCAGATCTATCCAGTTTAGCTTTGTGTGCCGTCTAATCGCCAGAATTTTTTGCACCGTTCGAGCGCCAAGCCCCGGTACTCGTAACAACAGCAATTTGTCCGCCTTATTTAAATCAATCGGAAAGACATGGCGATTGCGTAATGCCCACGCAAGTTTAGGGTCATAATCCATATCAAGCATGTCATCGTGAACAATTTCATCAAGGGTAAATCCATAAAAGCGCAACAGCCAATCAGCTTGATAAAGGCGGTGCTCGCGAATTAACGGCGCAGGCTTTAGCGGCAACACTTCAGATGCATCGGGTATTGGCGAGAACGCCGAATAATAAACCCGGCGAAGTTTTTGTTGGTCATAAAGTTTAACGCTGGTCCCTAAAATAACTTTATCATTAGAGTCATCTGCGCCTATGATCATCTGTGTAGACTGCCCACCAGGTGCAAAGCGTGGCAGGCGTTTACCTGTATAGGTTTTATCTGCCTTGTGCTCTGCAATTTTGTCTTTTAGCGTGTTCATTGAGCCATGGATAGCACCGAGATCTTTTTCTGGCGCGTATTTATTTAAAGAGGGTTGAGTCGGCATCTCGACATTAATACTTAATCTATCTGCGTATAAACCAGCTTCTTCTTGTAACTCAGGTGAGGCATTTGGAATGGTTTTAAGGTGTATATACCCTTTAAAACCGTGGTCGAGGCGCAAAGATTTGGCAATACGTACCATACTTTCCATTGTAAGATCGGGTGAGCCAACAATGCCTGAACTAAGAAACAAACCTTCAATGTAGTTGCGCTTGTAAAAATTCAGCGTCAGGTCCACGGTTTCTTTAACGGTGAATCGTGCGCGTCGAACATTGCTAGACACTCTATTTATGCAGTAGTGACAATCGTAGATACAGTAATTAGTCATCAAGATTTTTAGTAAAGAAACACACCGACCATCAGGCGTGAAGCTGTGACATATACCCGAACCGCCGGTAAGCGAACCTATCCCCGTTTTTTCGGTTTTGCCTGCCTTTCGTTTACCCGCCGAACCGCTTGCACAGGAAGCGTCATACTTGGCTGCATCTGAAAGAATTTCGAGTTTTTGTATCAGTTTGTCGTGCATAGCAGATTACTACTTTCTCTAAGCATTTACTTAACATCGGTCAATTTTAAGCGGGATGCTTAAAAGGACCTGTATATTTAGTTTGTGTAGCCATGTGATTTCTGCACGTTATACCATGTATATATATACAGTACAAATGAGCGTTGGAAGATTTGTGCATTTAATATACGAATCTCAGCTACATTTTCGTATTGAGAAGTTAGAGCGTGTAAGGTTTGATACGAGTAAAAAGCGCTTAATTAAAATAGCCCGGTTTCGCCGACTGTTTCGAATATTTTATTTGAGCAAAGATGAGCCATATAACGGTTAAAGGGGGGGAATCAAAAACCGATGTACTTAGAAAGTTCGTCACGTAGATTAGTATACTTTTCGTTATACGGCGCTTTAAGCGACATATCGTCTATTAACTTAAACAAACGCTTACATTCATTGGTAAGCTTCATTTCTGCTTTATCTTCTTTTATCACTATCTGCAGTAGACACTGAAGTAAATTAAGCGCTACACCCGTATTAACCGGTGCAAAACCTTGTGCTAAGGCAAAGGACGCTTTTGCACGTTCGTAATCTTTTTGCTGATAGTGCTGAATGCCTTCTCGATTAAATTGCTGATAGCTAGCAAGACTTTTCCGTGCATTGTGGGCTTGCGTTTCTAACATATTTGCACTGTTTTGATCGAGCTCGTCGTGACGTGACTCGAGAAGTGAAGTTAGCTGTAACGCATCATCAAATTCACCGAGTTTGTACATAACGTTGATACTGTCTGGAATAAAAGCAGTGGGAACCTCGGTGTATTTTTCATCGAGCATGGTTTGTGACGTTGATAAATGCCGCTTCGCGTCAATTAATTTGCCGTCAATGGCGCTAATTCTGGCATTAACAATCGTACCGAAGATATCTACATCAAAGTCCCGGTCCATTTTTTGAAGGTGTTCGTCAAACTTTCCGCGTTGAAGTGTAAGTAGGGCTTCTTGTTGGTATTTATTGCGCTGTTTTTTATCTTCAGCGCACTCAGCTACATCTAATAGACTGCGAATAATACCGCACCAGTGCAGGCTCGTTTTATGAACCGACCGCTTCGACAAATTCCATATAGCTAAACTTGAATTAGCCGCGAGCACTAAGTCATCGTTTAACCTGCCAATTTCGCACGCTTTAAAGTGTCTCGGTAGAGAATAGGGCGAAAGCTTGATAGCTTCTTTAATGGCGTCTAGTGCTTTTTCGCCGTCGTCTAATTTCTGCTGTGCTTGGGCAAGTATGTCATAGGCATCCGCATTAAACCGGTTTCGTTTTAACGTTCGTTTCGCCGTCGTTATTGCTTTGTCGAATTCGTTTAGTTGAAGGTAAGTTTTTGCAATTGCGATCTGTGCCCAAAGCACAGGTTTGCCGTCAATGTAGTCGCTCAATACGTCAAGGGCTTTCTCTGGCTGACCTATACGCCAATAGAGTTCAACCAAAAGTTGCTCGCAGTGCCCTTTGTAATGTGAGGGTGAATCGAGCAAAGATTCGATGTGGTCGATTGCACTGTTACATTCACCTTGCTCAATGAGGCTGTACGCCTGTTGCAAAAACTGTCGTTTTTGCCAAGCGCGAATAATCCTGGATTTTAACTGAACCTGAGAGAAGGGCTTAACAAGAAAGTCATCAGGTCGGCGTTCAATAGAGCCTAGCACGATAGGTCGGGCGCTATCAGCGCTTATAAGGATAAAAATAGAAGTAGGGTTAATAAGCCTTCTGGTACGAAGCTCTTCGATTAACTCATACCCACTTTTATTATCTGCTCCTAAATGCAAATCACAGATAATGACATCGAACTTATGTTTTTTGCATAGGGAAACGGCTTGTTCCGCCGATGACTTTGTTACCACGTCACTGGCCCCCATAGAATGCATAAGCCCTTTGAGTAGCAAAAGAAAGGGGCGTTGATCTTCAACAATCAGTACTTGTTTATTGCTAAATTGCATTTCGAATCCATGAATAGGGGCGCTATGGCTTTATTGAAGTATATCTAACTTTAAAAAATAAGCTTAAGAAAAACATTATCTTGCCGACAACATAAGTATACAAATCAAGTAATCAGAATGCATGTCTGTAGACGCTACATCCCAAAATGAGCAAACGCATATTGACCCCAGTATTTATTGGGAGCGCAGCGGTGTGCTTGCGCGTGCATCAACGCAAGGGGCGCTATTTTCACTCTATCTTGCCATGCAGCAACATAGTACAGCAGCGCCCTTTGAGATAGAGGCGGCAGATAGCGAATTATCTCAAAAAGCGGGCATTGATACTGAGCTTACTTCCCTGAGTCACTACCGTCGTTCAAGTCTTGCTGCAAACGAAAGTGAATGGAAAAACATGGACGTAATGTCGGCTTTGGTTGCTGAAGACTTTTCCACGGCGCGACTATATTTAAATATGAATCCGGCACCCTTAGCACAAACCGATGATGCGAAACGGCTGCCTGACGATGTGATAGATAACTGCAGTTTGGCAGCGCAGAAACGTATTAAAAAGCAATATAACAATACGATGAAGGAAGACAACACGCTGCTTTACGATATGCTTGCCGTGAAAGAGACACAAAACCCCGGAAGTAATGCAGATGCTGTTCACACCTCACCATTTGAAAACATCGCTTAGCCGAGCACTGGTTAGTTTACTGCCTATCAACGTACTGAAGCGAATTGTAAAACAGGGCTACTCAATGCGCCAAATACAGCAGGCCTAGTTTTTACCCTGAAGTTTTGTTATATTGCGCGCCGCATTTTTGCACTGGTCTTACGCTCCAATCAGCAAAGGTTAAAATATGTCTAAATATATTGTATGCGCAATGTATAAGTTTGTTGCGCTTGAAAACTATAAAGAAATTCGCCAGCCCCTTCTAGAAGCTATGGAAGCTAACGGTATTAAAGGGACACTTCTTCTAGCCAGCGAAGGTATAAACGGCACGGTATCCGGTACCCGAGAAGGCATAGACGCGCTGTTGGCCTACTTAAACAGCGACGCGCGCATTAACCCCATCTCTTTTAAAGAATCGCTCCACGACGAGCAGCCTTTCTATCGCACGAAAGTAAAGCTTAAAAAAGAAATTGTGACCATGGGTGTAGAGGGCATAGACCCACGCGAAACCGTAGGCACTTACGTTAAGCCAAAAGATTGGAATGCGCTAATTAGCGATCCAGAGGTAACGGTTATCGACACGCGAAACGGCTACGAAATTGAAATTGGTACGTTCAAAAACGCCGTCGACCCAAAAACAGAGACTTTCCGCGAGTTCCCTGAGTACGTGTCTAAAGAACTCGACCCGTCTAAAAACAAAAAAGTGGCCATGTTCTGTACCGGCGGTATCCGCTGTGAAAAATCTACCGCTTATTTGAAAGAGCAAGGGTTTGAAGAGGTATATCATCTTGAAGGTGGTATTTTGCAATACTTAGAAGATGTGCCTAAAGAAGAGTCTATGTGGGAAGGTGATTGCTTCGTTTTTGATAATCGTGTGGCAGTAAACCATGATTTGGAAAAGAGCCATTACGAGCAGTGCTACGCGTGTCGACTACCAATTACCGCAGAAGACAAGCAAAGTGATAAATACGAGCCGGGTGTTAGCTGCCCGCATTGCTTCGGCACCCACACTGAAGATCAAATTGCACGCTTTAGAGAGCGCGAAAAGCAGGTTCAATTAGCCAAAGAGCGCCAACAGGAACACGTGGGTACTGAAGCACGTTTAACCATGGAACAAAAGCGTAAAGAAAAAGCAGAAGCTCAACGTTTACGCGCACTTAAAGCAAACGAAAATCAGGCATAGACAGCCAGAAAGAAGGGCGTTACACTCGTGTTTATTGCAGTTGATATAAGGAATGCGAGTGAGCACTCAACTTTCAGAATCTAAAATTGAAGAAATTAGGAAGGACTTTAGCTTTTTCGATCGTGATGGCAATGGCCAAATCGATTTGCCGGAGTTCATCGAGCTTCTAACCGTAATTTCACCAAAAACAAAAGCTAGCCACGTACAAGAAGGCTTTAAGCTTATCGATAGTAACGACGATGGTTACATCGACTTTGAAGAGTTTTTGGAGTGGTGGCAAGAAGGGTGGTGGGAATACTAAGCGCTAGCTTGTTTTAACCATCTTTTAATATCGTATGCCCGTGTAATCGTTATTGACGAGTGATTACACCGAAACAAAAAAACGAGTGACTTTTTAAGCACTCGGTTTTTTTATGTCTGCCATTAGTCGGTGACTATAGTGGATTTAGTTTGAATAAAAGCCTGAAAATCGAACCGTCGCGAAGATGCCTTATCTAATTAAACCGGTTAACTAGAATGGTAAGAGCCCAATAGTTGTTGATCTTACTCGTCGTCATCCGAGAGCGTTTTGCGTGGTTTGCGTTTCACTGGGACCATACCGATATCTTCACCAGACATGGTATCAACACGCTTT
The DNA here is from genome assembly GCF_902705815.1 of Alteromonas infernus. Taxonomy (NCBI): domain Bacteria; kingdom Pseudomonadati; phylum Pseudomonadota; class Gammaproteobacteria; order Alteromonadales; family Alteromonadaceae; genus Alteromonas; species Alteromonas infernus. The sequence goes on along the minus strand of NZ_CACSIG010000005.1, from coordinate 79,734 downwards.
TTAACGTTTGCTTTAACAGGTTTCGCTACGCGCTTTTTGCCATTTTGGGAAGTTGCGCCTTTCGACACTTTTTTCTTAGGCTTGAAACCTTTAAACGAAGCTGAAAATTCGTCGTGCGGCGAACACTCTAAAGCATATTGAAGGTGATTTTTAAGCCCTTCGAAGCTGTTCCAATCACGAGGGCCTATTAGTGAGAAAGCTTCGCCTTTTTGCCCCGCGCGTCCGGTACGACCAATACGGTGAATATACTCATCGGCGTTTTTGGGTAGGTCGAAGTTAACTACCAGGCCAACTTTTGACAGATCTAGACCGCGCGAGGCGAGGTCGGTGGTAACTAAAATACTGTGCTGTCCACGAGCAAACGCGCTCATAACCGCTGCACGTTGGCTTTGTAACATGTCACCACGTAGCGCTATGGCTTCTAAGTTTTGTTCGTTAAGCAATGCTGCAATTCTGTCTGTGTCTTCACGGGTCGCAGTAAATACGATAGCTTGGTTGTAAGTACGATTAGCCAACTCAAACTGTAAAATCTGATCTTTGTTATCAACATTGTCTGCAAAGAAACACTTCTGCTCGATATCGCCATGCTCTGCAGTTGAGTCTCCTACCGCTACGCGCACCGCCCCTTTGGTCAGCTGTGTTGTCATATGCTTAAGCTCAATATTGTCGAGCGTGGCAGAAAACAGCATGGTTTGGCGCTTTCTGTGATCAGCATAGTCGTTGATCATCTTAAGCTGAGCAGAGAAGCCTAAATCTAACATTCGGTCGGCTTCATCAAAAATAAGCAGCTCTAAACCGTTTAGATATACGCTTTTGTCTAAAAGATGGTCGGCAACACGGCCAGCTGTGCCTACTATGATATGAGGGTTACGGCGAAGCGCTTTAACCTGGTCGTTGTAGTTTTCGCCGCCCACAATCAGTGAACACGTTAAGTTCAACCCGGTGCACATTGACTTAGCTTCTATGAAGACTTGCTTCGCAAGTTCCCGCGTTGGCGCTAAAATCAAAGCGCGAGGGTCTTGTCTGCTTAATGCTTTTTGTGCCATTAGCCTGTTAATGGCGGGCACTAGAAAGGCGAAGGTTTTACCTGAACCCGTTTTAGAAGACGCAATAATATCTTTTCCTTGGATAGCAGGAAGCATAGTGCGCTCTTGAATTTCCGTTAGCGTCGAAATATTTTTAGATTCGAGCTTTGAAATAATTTTGTGGTGTACAGGTAAATCAGAAACTAGCAAGAAGGTATAGCCTTTATAAATGAACAGTCGAGCGCATTATCCCTTAATGCAAAACGTATTGAAAGGCTTATCGCAGTGGTTAGTCGATGGGTGAATGCTAGGGGATGATAAAGGCGTACGTACGGCAGCAGTTTTGCTAAATACCGCTTAAGTAACAGGTACGCCTTTTGGTTGGCTTTTTAATTATCTCAGCATTATTTTCTCAAATATTAAAACTGCATTTCGGGCACGCTGTCTGGTGCAACTAGTTTACCACCGGTTTTTTCTTTTATTTCATCAATGGTGACACCAGGGGCACGCTCTTGTAATACAAACGCACCATTTTCAACGCTTAATACCGCTAAGTCGGTAATAATCCGCGTGATACAGTTAACGCCCGTTAGCGGCAGCGTGCACTCCCTAAGCAGTTTAGGGTTACCGTGTTTGTCGGTGTGGGTCATGGTAACAATGATGTTTTTTGCCCCAGCCACTAGGTCCATTGCGCCGCCCATGCCTTTTACTAATTTTCCAGGTATCATCCATGATGCAATATTACCCGATACATCGACTTCAAATGCGCCTAGCACGGTGAAATCGACATGGCCGCCGCGGATCATTGCGAAGCTTTCAGCGCTACTGAAAATCGATGCCCCGGTAATGGCGGTAACGGTTTCTTTACCCGCATTTATCATGTCTGCGTCTACTTCGCTTTCGGTGGGGTAACGACCCATACCTAATAGCCCGTTTTCTGACTGTAGCATTACGCTAATATCATCCGGTACATAACTTGCCGCAAGGGTAGGGATGCCTATGCCTAAATTCACATAGTCGCCATCTTTAAATTCTTGAGCTACGCGCATGGCAATTTGTTCTCTGCTAAGCATTATACTGACTCCTCACCAACTACACGGCGCTCAATTCGTTTTTCAAAAGTCCCTTGAATAACGCGGTTAACATAAATACCAGGAGTATGAATTTCGCTTGGGTTAAGCGTTCCTGGCTCGACAATCTCTTCAGCTTCCACCACGGTAATCTTACCGGCAGTTGCGGCCATAGGATTGAAGTTTTGCGCCGTGTGTCGATATACACAGTTGCCGAATGTATCCGCTTTCCATGCTTTTACGATAGCAAAGTCGCCGGTAATGGCTTCTTCAAGAATATAGGGGCGCCCATTGAATGATTTTACCTCTTTGCCTTCACCTACCGGCGTCCCATAGCCTGTGGCCGTGTAGAAAGCTGGGATACCCGCACCACCTGCACGCATTTTTTCCGCTAGCGTGCCCTGTGGCGTTAACTCTACTTCTAGTTCACCATCGAGTAATTGCTTTTCAAATAGGGCGTTTTCGCCTACGTAAGACGATACCATTTTGGCAATTTGTTTATCTTCTAACAGAAGACCCAAACCGAAGCCATCAACGCCACAATTGTTCGATACTACCGTGAGATTTGAAACACCCAGCGTTTTGATTTGGGCAATTAGCCCCTCAGGTATTCCGCAAAGACCAAACCCACCTGCAATAACGGTCATTCCGTCTTTCAGACCCGCCATTGCGTCTTCATACGACGAAACGACCTTATTAAATCCTGCCATTTATACTCTCCAACCCATTTTGTTAAAAATAAGTATCAACATTGTTGCTTGATTTGTAAAATCGAATTAATCTTTCTATTAATAAATATTATTTATTAATAGCGAGGTTAGAGGGAATAAACGTGGACGTATCCTACCGACAAGTGAAAGCGTTTGTAGAAGTGGCGAAATCTTCGACATTTGCTGAAGCTGCAGTTAATTTACACCTTACTCAGCCAGCACTGTCTTCTGCCATTAAGAAAATGGAAGAGCAATTGGGCGGCAAACTCTTTAAGCGTAATACGCGTAATGTAAGCCTGACACCGGAAGGTGAAGTGTTATTCCCAAATGCCTTACGACTGCTTCACGATTGGGATAACACGTTTTCAGACATACAGAACTTGTTTGCCATGGCCAAAGGTCAGCTGACCATTTGCGCAATGCCCTCATTTGCAGAGTCACATTTACCCAGTATTCTATCTGCTTTTCACAAGAGAACGCCAAACGTCAACTTGCGTATCGTCGATGTAGTGATGGAGCAAGTTATTCACGAAGTCACTACAGGTCGAAGTGAAATAGGGTTTTCCTTCGAGCCAGAGCGAAAAGATGGGCTAGTGTTTAAAAGTCTGTTTGCTGACCAGTTTGTTGTAGTGGCTAATTCTTCTCAGGCCAAGGATTTAAGCAACGCGCCAAGCTGGCAAGACTGCTTGCTGCACCCTCTGGTAATGATGAACAGAGGCTCCGCGGTTCGGCATTGGACACAATCTCAATTAGCGCGTTTTGGTGAATTGAACATTATTGCCGAAACGGGTCAGCTATCAACGCTTGGCAAATTAATTCAAAATGGGTTGGGCATTTCAATTATGCCGGCTATTTCCCAATCTCAAATGGAGGGGTTAGGGCTGGTAGTGAGACAAATAACAATCAACCCGTTGATAAAAAATATCGGTATTATAAAGCATGCGCGAAAGGGTTTGTCGCTACCTGCTCAATCTATGTGGGACTTAGCTATCGCGCATTACGCTTAAATTGTAAAACCAAGTACTATGCGACGGAGTCAGTTAACCCACAGGGATAAGCAGGCTAACTAATAGGCCTTTACCACTTTTTCTTAGGGGCGAATAATTCGTCCAGTTCGTCGCGCTCTTCTTCTTGCTTCTTGGCCCGATCTTTCTCGTTTACGCTCTTAAGGTTACTTTGTATTTCGTGAAGCCATTCGCCTAATGTAGCTAGGCGAGACGTGGAATATTCATCTTGTTGTGTTTGGTTTTCCAGCGCATTTTTGGCTTTTTCAAAATACTGTCTGGCCGAGCCTAACATGTTAGTTTGAAGCGCAGCGCGGCCTCGCTTGATCAAGGTTTCTACGTTGACTTTTATCTGTAGTCGCTCTAACTGTTTATCTTCATCCATAAATACTTTCGAGTCTATTTGACCTTTACTGTGCTCTGAGCGCAGCACAATTCGCAGCTTTTTAACTGCTTGTATATATTGAATGATCATTTTGTCGTTATCAGGTAGAGAAAACTCTGACAATGCACCGCTTTTATCAGAAAGCGCTGCCGCCGTCGCCTGTTCGCTACTTGCAATTCGCTGTTTAAGTTCAGCGGTACTCGATAGTTCATTCATCGCTTTAAGCGCGTTGAGAATTCGATTGTGTAGAATCCCCATGATGCGAGAAGAAACTGGGATGTTAACGCAAGCGGCAATAACGTTTTCTGTCTCATCGACAATGGTGCGCTGCTTTGCTAATTCTGTTCTGCGCTCAGCTTCCTGTTTTTGTCGATGCTGTTGTATTGCGTTAATGAATATGGCCGCGATGAGCAAAACAACAATTAATATGATAATAATCACGTACATGCGTGTCTTTCCGTCTGTTTTATATTTTTTACAACGTCAGTGTATTCTTACTTACGGGCGTTACTTTCTGAATTACTTAAGGTTATCGGTCAATACTACGGTATTTTTACTTCAAATACACTTCCACCGAGCAATCCGCCATTAGAAAGTGCGATTGTTCCTTCCATGTCCTCCTGCGAATGGGCCCGTGCTATCAATTTTGCAAAAAACAAACCGAGTCCCGTTCTGCCCTGACTTAGCTCGAAATCAGAGAGAGCTTCGTGACTCTTAGACAACATAGACTCAGGGTAGCCGACACCGTCGTCTTCTATCTTTATCGATAAGTAGGAAGATGCGTCTATGGTTGCACTGACCTGTATTTTAGAAGTGCCGTAACGCATAGCATTAATGATTACGTCATTTAACAGCAAATAAATGAGTTCACTGTCTAAGTACCAGCTCAAGTCATCCTCAATATCAGTGGTTATGGTTATATTTTTTTGCGCTACATAAAGTGCATTTGACCCTACAACGTCTTCCACTAAGTCTTTGATAAAACTCTCGTCAACAGTAATAGGAAGGCTTTCTAACTCTGCCCGATACAGGGAAAGAATTTGGACAAGGTTGGTATTTAGCCGAGACGCTTCGTAGTGAACACTGGCTACTTGTTCTTTCGCTTCAATATTTGTTGGAGACAACGTCTCACTTAATGTTTCGATAGATTGGATAAGAAGAAATAATGAGTTTTTCATATCGTGCACTGCAGCGGCAAGCACAGAAGAAAAATCGATTGTGGAAGAAACCTGTTTACTGCTACTCATTATTTATTAAACGCCGTGTATCTTATTTTCCGTAACCTTAATGTAGTTCAATTTCATTAAGGCCGAAGCTTTACCGAGTAAAATGGTAAAAAATGAATTATTTTCAACTTTATAATGGCATTTTCGTAATAGCAACTAGTAAAAACGAGTAGTTTTGGTTATAACGGTGGGAGTACAGTGTCAGACTATCCCATTTAACGGTGTAAACTATGAAGCTACAGCAACTACGATATATCGTAGAAGTTCTTAACAATAATTTGAATGTTTCAGCTACCGCTGAAAGTTTGTATACCTCACAACCGGGTATCAGTAAACAAGTGCGCATGCTAGAAGATGAATTAGGCGTTCAAATTTTTGGTCGTAGTGGAAAGCACCTTACGCACGTCACTGATGCTGGTAATGATGTAATCAATATCGCGCGAGAAATTCTTGCGAAAGTTGAAAGCATTAAAGCTGTTGCCAGAGAGCATACACTGCCTGACCAAGGCAAATTAAACATTGCTACTACGCATACACAAGCCCGCTATGCATTGCCAGATGTAATACAAGGCTTTATGAGTAAGTACCCAAAGGTATCGCTTCATATGCACCAGGGTACGCCATCTCAAATAAGTGACCTAGCAGCAAAAGGTGAAGCAGATTTTGCCATTGCCACTGAAGCACTTCACTTATATAACGATCTGGTCATGCTGCCTTGCTATCACTGGAATCGCAGTGTCATCGTTAATAAAGATCATCCGCTTTCTAAGAAGGGCACCATAGACATTTCGGATATAGCAAAGTATCCCTTAGTTACTTATGTGTTCGGTTTTACAGGTCGCTCAGAACTCGATCAAGCGTTTGAAAGAGCAGGGCTTACACCTAAAATTGTCTTCACTGCGACAGACGCAGATGTAATTAAAACGTACGTTCGTCTTGGTGTAGGTATAGGCGTTATAGCCTCTATGGCAGTAAGTGAAGAGCTTGATGATGATTTAGTTAAAATAGACGCAAGTCACTTATTCGATTACAGCACAACAAAGATTGGTTTTAGAAAAGGGTCGTTCTTACGAAGCTATATGTATGACTTTATCGAGCGATTTGCACCTCATTTAACTAAAGACAAAGTGGAAAAAGCCATGATGCTGAAAAACAATGACGAAGTAGAAAAAATGTTCAAAGGCGTAACGCTTCCCGTGAAGTAGCGTTGTGAAAAACAAGCATGAATGAAAAAAGGGGGCTGTTGCCCCTTTTTTGTATTTTAGTCTTCGTTTACTGCGGGCTAACGATCAACACTCTATGATATTTACTGCCAGTCCGCCTCGTGCCGTTTCTTTATATTTGGTTTTCATATCGTTGCCGGTATCGCGCATGGTCTTAATTACCTTGTCTAACGATACTTTCTGATCGCCCGTCCCGCGTAGTGCAAGTCGCGAAGCATTAATCGCTTTAATCGCACCCATGGCATTTCGTTCGATACACGGGACTTGTACAAGCCCACCAACCGGGTCACACGTAAGCCCTAGGTTATGCTCCATACCAATTTCTGCTGCGTTTTCTACCGACGCTGCGGTACCGCCCATTATCTCTGCAAGTGCGCCCGCAGCCATTGAACAGGCTACCCCAACTTCGCCCTGACAGCCGACCTCTGCGCCAGATATAGAAGCATTCTCCTTATAAAGAATACCTATTGCACCGGCGGTAAGAAGAAAACGGCTTGCGACTTCTTCATCTACAGGGCGTATAAATTTATCTACGTATTGAAGCACAGCGGGAATAATTCCGGCAGCGCCATTTGTAGGGGCAGTCACCACACGCCCGCCGGCTGCATTTTCTTCGTTAACAGCTAGCGCAAATAAGTTTACCCAGTCCATGGTCTGCATGGGGTCGTTAGTATGCTCCGTTTGAAGGCGGCGATATAAGCCAGGTGCGCGACGGACTACTTTTAGACCGCCAGGTAAAATACCTTCACTTTCAATGCCGCGTTGAATACAGGCTTTCATTACCAGCCATATATTATGCAACTGCTGCTTTACTTCATGCTTCGACCTAAACGTAGACTCATTACGCAGCATTAGCGAGCTAATACTTAACCCATTGGTTTTACATAAAGCAAGTAGCTCCTCGGCTGTTTTAAAAGGAAAGGGGACCGAAGCTTGTAGGGTAGCAGCGTGCGCTTTAGTCGCATCAAAGTCTTCGTCTTTTATAATGAAGCCACCGCCGATACTGTAGTATGTTTGCTGTTTTACCAACGCATCTTTGGCGTACGCGTAGAATGTCAGCGCGTTAGCATGTTTAGGTAGCGATTTACGGCGGTGGAAAATGATTGCGTTCTTGTTTGGGAAGCGCACTAGCTGCTGACCATTGAGTCGAAGTTGCTCGCTGTTGCGAATTTCCTCTAGTCTCGATTCAATGCTGTCTACATCAATCATATCGGGGAGTTCGCCGAGTAAACCCAAAATCACTGCTTTTCCTGTACCGTGTCCGATACCTGTTTGACCAAGAGAGCCAAACAATTCCACTTTTACACTATCTACAGTTTCAAAAAGCGCATTATCTTGTGCTAATTCGCCTACAAATTCAGCACCAGCTTTCATTGGACCTACCGTATGCGAACTAGAAGGGCCAATACCCACGCTAAACATATCAAATACACTAATCATAAACTTTCAAAATTAAAACAAAGTAATAATTAGATCATGCATCTACTAGGTAAAAACCACAATACAGAAATGCTAATAGCGAGATTAGTTTTGCTAATACACTGTAAAGATTAATTTATAGCGCAGTAAAGTTTTGAGATACGTTTGGGCATAGAACGTATTGTTAGCGGTATAACCACGTGTGTTTATACGCAGTGCTACGGGCTTAACCTGAAGTATGAATGTACGTGACCTAGGGGTGGATATGATGGGAAAGGTTACGCAGCATCGCTGCTGTCGCCCCCCATATCATTCTTTCTTGCCAAGGAATAAAGTAAATAGGGAAGGCTTTTTTATCTCGGTGGGTTGTATGAACAAGGTGGTTTTTGCGATTTAACACATGAGCTAGGGGAACCTCGAACACGCTCTCTACCTCGTTTTTATCGATAACGGGGGTAAAGTCGGGGTTAACAAAGCCTACTACTGGCGCAATTTCATAGCCGCTGATGGTGCGGTATCTTGGTAGCATGCCTACCACATCAACGTGGCTTGAAGGAAGGCCAACTTCTTCTTCTGCTTCCCTTAGTGCAGCATCGAACAGCGTGTTGTCTGAGCTATCTACCGCGCCGCCTGGGAAGCTTATTTGTCCAGGGTGGTGTTTCAGGTGATGGGCCCGTTCTGTAAGTAATAGTCGAAGTGAATTTCCGTAATCAATCAGTGGGATTAATACCGCAGCCGGACGACCTGTTTTTTGTTAAAGGAAAATCAGGTTCAATGTGAGGCTGCCTAAAGTGATGAAATTGAGATAGAAATTCGTTTCGTGTCATGGCCTTCTAATAATAGTTGCAAACAAGGTTGCTTGTATACTCTTTCAATTATTGGTTTATCGATTCAAGTACCGGCAGTATCTTCGAGACTTTGTCGAGGGTTTCTTGGTATTCTTCACTGGGTACTGAATCTAAAACAATACCACCGCCGGCCCAACAATGTAATCGGTTATTCTCTGCCAATACTGTTCTAATACAAATGCTTGAGTCCATGTCCTCACGGTAACCCATGTAAAAAACACTACCGCAATAAATATTACGTCGGTGTGGCTCTAGTTCATCAATGACTTCCATTGCACGAATTTTAGGGGCGCCAGTAATAGAGCCGCCGGGAAAGGCTGCCGCTAACAACTCAAGTGGTGAGGCGGTTTCGTTTAGCTCTCCGGTAACCGTACTGACTAAATGATGAACCGCTTCATAGCTTTCAAGGGCAAAGAGTGCAGGTACTTTTACCGAATGGGGCTTACAGTGCTTCGAAATGTCGTTTCGCAGCAAATCGACAATCATCAGGTTTTCAGAGCGATCCTTTTCTGCTGATAGCAGACTATCAGCACTCGCTTTATCCTTTAACGGGTTCTTAAATCGTGGACGCGTGCCCTTAATCGGCTTAGTTTCAACTATGCCATCCTTAATCCGCAAAAACCGCTCCGGTGAAATAGAAGCAATACAGCCGTCCGGCAGGTTGAAATACGCAGAGAACGGCGCTTGGTTTTGATTGCGTAGTTCACAGTACGCTTGCCAAATATTACCTTCATATGATGCAGTAAAACGTTGCGCCATATTAACTTGGTAACAGTCCCCAGCACGCAGATAGCCCTCGATGGTGGCTAAACTTTTTTTATACTCATGCTTAGACAGGTTTGATGTAAACGGCGTTGTTAACTTGAAATCTGAAGGCACAGTATCAGTGGCAACTTTTTTACTGCTGTCAGGGGCAGCAAAAAATGATGTTAAGGGGGCGTTATCTACTGAGCAGTAGTAGATATGGCCAGTTTGGGTATCTTCGATAAGCGAACGTAAATATAGCCCAACGGTAAAGTCAGGCGTCGCGTAGTCGTCTTTCGCAACACTTGGCAATGCTTCATAGAAACGCCCTGTGTCATAACCCGCCATGCCCGCCACACCAACGATAAAGGGTAGGTGGGATGTGTCGAAGTCTGCATCTGCATTTATTACTACATTATTTAACTGTGAGTGCAAGTGTTGTTCGACGGCCTCGAAAGGGCGCTGCAGAAGGGCCTCACGCTTTGACGTAGAGACATCCACCAAGGTTACTTCATCGCCCTTAGCTTCAATAACGGATACAGGCGAAAATGCCATTATGTTGTAACGACCATCACTTTTTAAAGAGCCTGATGTGTCAAGCAGAAGGGAATAAGGTAGCGATGCCACCTGTTCAAAAAGCGTATTGAATGGCTCATGTGTGTTGTGATGTAAACCGACAATATTTAAGAGCGCTTCTTTCGTATAGCGAGACACATAGACGTGTAAGGGATATGCGTGTGACATAGGTAAATACAATACTTCTTTTTAAGGTCGTGACATTTCTTCAAACGCTTTGTTGAGAACCATTTTTAACTCAATTACAAAGCATTTTACGTGTACAACTACATAACGTTATGTTAATAATCCAGCGCGTCTAATACCGTTTTAGAAAGGCAAGGCGACATAGCTTTTAAAAATAGCTGGAATTAGCATTATGCGTATGGTTTTACATGGTGCGATGCCTTTAGATGCGCTAGTATACGCTTTTTTAGATAGCTAAGACCACGAAAGCCAAATAAAAAGAGGATGTCATGACCGTTATCCGTCAACAAGACTTCATTGACAGCATTGAAGATGCCCTGCAGTTCATTTCTTACTACCACCCACTCGATTACGTAAAAGCCGTAGAAGAAGCGTATAACAAAGAACAGAGCCAAGCTGCGAAAGACGCTATGGCGCAAATTCTTATCAACTCTCGCATGTCAGCAGAGGGCAAACGCCCACTTTGTCAAGACACGGGTATTGTAACCTGCTTTGTTAAAGTGGGGATGGGTGTAACGTGGGATAAAACCGACATGACCGTTCAGGAGATGGTTGATGAAGGTACCCGTCGTGCATACCTTAATCCAGATAACCCGCTGCGTGCGTCAATTGTGGCAGACCCTGCTGGCGCCCGTAAAAACACCAAAGATAACACGCCATCTGTGGTTCACATTGATATGGTGGCAGGTGAAAAAATTGAGGTGATGATCGCGGCAAAAGGTGGCGGCTCTGAAAACAAATCTAAAATGGTAATGCTTAACCCGAGCGATGATATTGCTGATTGGGTGGTTAAAACGCTACCAACAATGGGGGCGGGCTGGTGTCCACCCGGTATGCTTGGAATAGGTATAGGCGGTACAGCTGAAAAAGCAGCGGTACTTGCTAAAGAAAGCCTGATGGACCCTGTCGATATACAAGAGTTGATTGAACGTGGCCCACAAACTACCGATGAAAAGCTTCGCTTAGAAATTTTTGACCGCGTAAATAAACTCGGTATTGGCGCGCAAGGTTTAGGTGGTTTAACAACGGTAGTGGATGTGAAGATCAAATCCCTGCCTACACACGCCGCTTCTAAGCCTGTAGCCATGATCCCTAACTGCGCTGCGACACGTCATGCACATTTTTATTTAGACGGTTCAGGCCCGGCAGAGCTAACGCCACCTAAGCTTGAAGACTGGCCAGAAGTAACATGGGAAGTGAGTGAAAATACCCGCCGTGTAAACCTTGATGAAGTGACCAAGGATGATATTCAAGAGTGGAAAGTAGGCGAGACCGTCTTACTATCGGGTAAAATGCTTACAGGTCGTGATGCAGCGCATAAACGTATTCAAACTATGATGGAAAACGGCGAAGGGCTTCCCGAAGGCGTTGACCTAACCAACCGCTTTATTTATTACGTTGGCCCAGTTGACGCTGTAGGCGATGAAGTTGTAGGCCCTGCTGGCCCCACGACGGCGACGCGTATGGATAAATTCACCGATATGATGTTAGAAGAAACCGGCCTAATCGGCATGATTGGTAAAGCAGAGCGCGGCCCTGCTACGGTTGACTCAATCGCTAAACACAAAGCGGTGTATTTAATGGCAGTAGGTGGTGCAGCTTACTTAGTGTCTAAAGCAATTAAAAACGCGCGCGTTGTCGCTTTTGAAGATTTAGGTATGGAAGCCATCTACGAGTTTGACGTTGTTGATATGCCAGTTACGGTCGCTGTCGATAGTACAGGTGCCAATGCGCATAAAAATGGTCCAGCCATTTGGAAAGCAAAGATTGAAGAGTTAGACGCGTCGCTATCTAAATAGAGGCCAGCTTATGTTGAGCGACTGCATTATATTCGCTTAACTCATGCTCTAGTTCATAAAAAACAGGTGCGTATGCACCTGTTTTTGTATCTTTTATTAACCTTACCGTTAAGAGTGCGTACCAAAAATTCGCACCCTTAGTAGATAACGCGACCGCTGATGTTGGTAAACGCGGTTAGATTTGTTTATAGTGCTGTACAAAATAACAGTATGAAGTTAGCACTATGTTTTCCAACCTTATTTCCAGCGAACCCACTGCATTTTTAATTGCGTTTCTTGGTCTTGGCGTACTCGCGCTCTATTTATTCATTCGTAGCCAGACAGTGGCCGCGCGAATGAAGCATGTCACTACACAATGTGAACAATTACAAACTGAATTAAATAGTGAGCGAATCACTAGCGCCAAGTTACACGCACAAAATGAAGCGCATCAAGCACGCATCCAGGCGCTTCACACCGCGCATGAAGATAAACTTGCTGCGATGAACGCGTCTGAGCAGCGCTTACATACCCAGTTTGAAAACCTCGCAAACCGAATATTTGAAGAGAAGCAGCAGCGTTATACACAGCAAACTAAACACAATATTGAAGCGGTGCTTGCACCGTTTAAAAACGAATTAGACGGGTTTAAGCGCCAAATCTCTGAGCAGCATATCCGCGAAGGTCAAGAACGCGCGTCGCTTAAAACAGAAATATTAAGTCTTAAAGCACTTAATCAGAAAATCACTGAAGAAGCCGCCGCATTAACCAATGCACTAAAAGGCGACAATAAAAAACAAGGTAATTGGGGCGAGGTAGTATTAGAGCGAATTCTAAAAGAGTCAGGTTTACGAGAAGGTCACGAGTTCGAAACGCAAATGTCTGCTACCTCTGAACAAGGCAAACGCTTCCAGCCTGATGTTGTTGTGCACTTACCCAATGACAAAGACGTCATAATAGATTCGAAAGTGAGCCTCGCCGCTTATGAGCGCTACTTCAACTGTGAAGATGATACAGAAAAAGCCCAACACCTTGCGCAACATGTTGCGTCTATTAAAGGCCACATCAAAGGCCTAGGAGCTAAAGACTATCAAACGTTACAGGGCATTAAAACGCTCGACTATGTGTTGCTTTTCATTCCTATTGAGCCTGCATTTCTTATTGCAGTTGAAGAAGAGCCAGAGCTTGTTACCACCGCGCTTAATCACAATATTATGCTGGTTAGCCCTACAAACTTATTAGTTGCTCTTAGAACGATTAATAACATCTGGCAATACGAATACCAAAACCAAAACGCACAGCTTATCGCCGACCAGGCAGCTAAACTTTATGACAAGTTTGTTGGCTTTGTTACTGATATGGAAAAAGTAGGGAAGTCAATAGACAGTGCCCATACCAGTTACGAACAGGCTATGAACAAACTAACCAGTGGAAGAGGCAATATTGTAAGGCAGATAGAGAAGTTTCGGGAGCTTGGGGTGCAGCCTAGTAAACGAATGTCACAACATTTGCAGCAACTTTCTCAAGATGATTAAAAAAGGCCGCTTTAAAAGCGGCCTTTCTAGTTTAACGTAAAACGTTACGAACGTTTCATGCGTCTACGTAGGTATACCGCTGGCGCTAGAAGCAATGCAATCCAGCCCATAGAACCACCAGACTTATCGTTAACTATAATAGTCACGCTGTCTGTTGTCGTATCGATACCGTCTGTTGCTGTTACTTGTACCGTAACACGATTTGCTTGCTCGTGACTTGGTGCAGTACCAGTAAATGACGTTGTTTCAACACCGTCGATAGTAATAGTAACGTCATCACCATCTGCGTCAGTTGCTGAAGCAGTTACAGTAAATGATTCACCTTCATCAACGCTTGATGGCGCAGAGATTGAAAGTACAGGAGCATCTTGTACGCCTGCAACGGCTACTGATACCGTGCCTTCGCCAATGATGTCACCTTCTACCACTTCGCCTTCATCTGTAGTAGTACCCTCTACCTGAACTGTGTAGGTGAATGAGTCTTCACCGAAGAAGTCTGCGTTTGGCGTGTAGGTTACCGTACCATCGTCATTAACCGTCACTGTGCCGTTTGCTGCTTCAGTAGTTACTTCAACAGTTGACGGGTCTAACTCTTCTCTATCAACTTCAATAGGCGTATATGTCCTAAAGTCACCTGATAGTGAATCCATCTCAAACGTATTGAAGATGATATCTTCCTTCTCGTTTGCCAAGATGTTAGCTGTAATAGAGGCATCCTCGTCAACTGAAAGCGTGTCATCCATTAGCTCACCCGCTGGCTTTACTGAACCGCTATAGCTCACTGTAATTTGATCACCTGGGATGGTAACGATACCAAATTCATCACCCTCTACTGGTAGAGAACCTGTAACGCCAGTGCTTAACTGTGCAGCATGAGTATAACCAACGGTACCTGTCGCATCTTCAAAACCTACAACAGCAGGGGTGTTGTTAGGGCTCATAGGTCCATATGCAAACGAGAATGTTTCAGCACTCGCATCGTACCAAATTTGGAAATTTACGCTTGTACCCTCTTGCCCCCATAGCATCGCATTTTCCCATTCAACTACGAAATAGCTATCAGTACCGGCACTCAAGTTTTGAGCATATATATTGCCGGTGCCTATATCATTATCGGCAGTGCCTTTAAGGTTGAGGTCCGTCCAGTAAGGAGCAATAACATTATTAGGCTCTTGAGAACCAGGTAACTCATGGGGTCTGTATTCGGTAACGCTACCCGATGCCGTCCCTAAAGAAATAAATCCATTTGAAGAAATTTGCACACTTGTATACGTTTGACCCATATATTCTATGCCCACAACTGGTTCAACAGTTATCACTGTATCATCACATTCTGAACTACAGACTAAAGGCTGTGCAAAAGATAGGTTACGCATTGGAAAATAACCAAACGGCGCTGCTGTTTCAACGAGTTCAAGCGTTGCAGTGTTCAATGCCCCTTCCCAGCGAACTTCACGTTTTTCTGCATCGTAAGTTACTGGCTCTTGGTTGCCGTTTTTGACTGCTGAAATACTAGAAACGTCGATATCGTACTTTTCATCAACGGTTGAAGTTACGCCGATTAGGCCTGTCACACCTTGGTTAGTGACTGATGCAGATGTTCTAACCACTTCATTCTCTGATGCAAACTCATTGCTAACCGAGCTGTTGAATAACTCAGGCTCGTCGGTGTTAATAGGATAAATGGCAATAGGGATGAAGTAATCCGTTGTTTCATCATTAGTATCCGCCCAGTTAATACCACCGAATAACCATTCTCCAGAATCTACAAGTGATACATCTACCGAAACCATGATCTGTGCAGATGCACCAGCAGGTAAGGTTGCCAATGCAGGCGTAACCGTTGCAACAATATTCTCATCATCAAACATTGTGGTTGCATCAACTGTCACATCAGCGTCGCTTGTATTAGTAACAGTTACAGACATGTCGCAAGTAATATAACACTCAGATGAAACGAGACTTAAATCGCTGTACGTCAGCTCAACTGATGTTGCACGTGGCAAGTCTAGGCGGCCCGCACCCATGTCAAAGTTGTCAGCTTGTGTAGCAGCGTCTTCTTTTAATACGTCACGAATAGATGAAGTAACAAGCGCGCTCTTAATTTGCTGTGCAGTCCAATCTGGGTGCATCTGCTTAATGAGTGCCGCTGCACCAGCCACGTGTGGTGACGCCATAGACGTACCGCCTTTAAACGAGAAGCTCTCGCCTTCGTGTCCCGGTGCGTCTGGAGATTCACCAGAGAAAATTCTAACGCCAGGCGCAGCAATGTTAGGCTTCAAGAACGTAGGGTCGCCGTTAGGACCACGTGAGCTAAAGTCGGCCATGATATCTGCCAAGCTATCAGATACAACGCGAACTACTTCTGCACCAATTGTGATATTAACCGCTTCTTCAGACTCTGAGATTAGTGTTGCTAACTCTTGACCCGGGGTTGCAGGGATCATGAATGAAGGAACCGTCTGGTCTGGGCTAAGGCCGCCCATTAAGATTGGGGCTTCTCCGCGACCATCCACATTGTGAACAACGACCGCAACAGCACCCGCAGCTTCAGCGTTTTCAATCTTTGTTACAAAACCACAAGTACCGCGGCTAACTAGAGCAATCGCTCCTTCAAACACAGAATCATCGGCAAAAGGCTCACATGCTTCAACATTTTCTGCATTAACTGCACCAGCGTAAACAACAGGGGCTGTTAGTGCAGTGTCAAAAACGATGTTAGGGTTTCCAACAGAGTAAAGCGCTGGAATGGTACCAATTGAAGTGTCACCTTCAATCGTCAACTCGTTAGCAAATAGGCGGGCTGTGGTTGTTGCCGCCACAGTAATAACGTCGTCAGAGCAACCAGGACAACCGATTGAGGTTTCGAGTGGGCCATCGTTACCCGCTGCAAATACCGTAACAACACCGGCATCGTGCATGGCTTCTAATACATCTTCATAAACAGAGCCGTTAGGGTTGCCGCCAGCGCCGCCGCCCCATGAGTTATTTACAACATCAGCGCCGTCTGTCAGTGCAGCTTCAAGCATTGAAAGCAACATAGACGATGCGCCGCTTGAAGAAGCGGGGTTTGCAGGCGTTGCATACAGGCCTTTATAAGCCATCAAATAAGCCGCTGGCGCAACCCCTGAAATTTCTGCCTCTGCGCCATCGCGTTCTGCCATAACGCCGTAGTTACCTACTGCAGTACCGGCTACGTGAGTGCCGTGACCGTTAAAACCTAGCGGGCTTTCATATTCTTCTTCTACAACACTAAAGCCTTCAACGATTTCAGCAGCACGAGCAACGATTAGCTTGTTGTTACAAAAGTCAGGAACTTCTGAACAGTAATCATCAGTTGGAAGGGTGTCTGCGGCAGGAGCCGTAAAGTTCTCACCGCTAAACAAAGGGTTCTCTGGGCGAATACCACTATCGATAATGGCTACTTTAACACCAGCACCGGCGCTTTCTTTACCGCCAAACTGTTCCCACGTCTCAACGGCACCAATTAGGTCCAAACTTGCGTCCATTTGGGCATGATGAATTACATCAGGATATACCGCTTTTACCGTTGACAGGCTTGAAAGTTTATCAAGCGCACTTTTCGATACGATACCCGCAAAACCGTTGAACGCCGCTGTATAAGACAAATCAGCTTTAAAGGATTTGTCGAATGCTTTAATTGTTTGGATAACAGATTGCTGTTGCGTTTCTAGGAACGATTTATATTCTTTCGCTGCGTTAGACTCAAAGTTAACTTTCTGCCCCTTGTGCGCAGACATACTGTTTACGCTTGGGTTTACTGCGCTGAATTGCGCCATTGGTACGTCATGTAACTGAACGATAACACGTACACTGTCACTGCTAGCTTGAATTGCATTGGCTAGAATATTTTTCTTATCGAAAGAGGCTTCGATTGCATTGCGTTGCTCAACGCTATGGCCGGAAATTTGGTTGGAAATTGCTAACGCGCCAAAAGCAGAACCTGCTAATGCCGTAGCAACTACGGTACTGATTAGTGTTTTTTTCATAATTATTCTCGTGTGAATAGTTCCCTGGAGTCCGGCGGCTTTTTAGGTCGATTTTAAAGGTCATTCGCCTTTATTTATGTGCCGTTTGTCGCCGTGACTATCTATTACTAGCACACTTTTATTTGTTTTGTAACGTGTGTTTCAGTAATACACACTTTACACATTTTGTTACATTTGAAGAGGGAATATAATTTTGAAATTTAACTAGATTAATAAGTGAAAAACGCGGTTCTTTTTGCATTAAATTGTAATTTAATTACATGTTTTCTCTGTCTAATAGAAGAGATAGAACGAAGACGCTCCCTTCAAATGAAATATTTATCCTAACTATTTATCAATATTTTTACATGGCATTTACTTTATTAGGATGGATATCCCCACAAGGGCACATCATTGAGTATGGCTATCTCATGCATTTGCTAAATCCTTGGCGAATAAAAAGGACGCTCCTGCTTCCTCTCTACTAGCATAGTCATTCACTATAAAGTCGCTATTAGCCCTCAGTTTTAAGGGGAACAAACGTGAAAGACAGAAACCATTTGGCCGAAGTAAAAACAACAAATAAGGTCGAGATTATTTCTAAAGGGGTGGTTGATATCCCTATGTTGCAGGTTCTTTCTGAACAGGGAGAACTTATTAAAAACGCCCAAGAGCCTAACATCGACAAGGAAGAGGCATTAAAAATTTTTAATACCATGCATTACATCCGAGTATTAGATGAACGCATGGTAGGTGCACAGCGCCAAGGTCGTATTAGTTTCTATCTCGCCAGTACGGGTGAAGAGGCGGCTTCGGTAGCGAGTGCGGCTGCGCTTTCAAATGATGACATGATCATGTCTCAATACCGCGAACAGGGTGCGCTTGCCTATCGCGGTTACACTACAGATCAGTTCATGAATCAAATGTTCAGCAATAAAGACGACCCAAATAAGGGACGTCAAATGCCTATCCATTACGGAGACAAAACCCTTAATTTCATGACAATTTCTTCGCCCCTAGGGACGCAGATTCCCCAAGCATCCGGTTATGCTTACGGGCAAAAAATGTCGGGTAAAGATGTTGTCACTATATGTTACTTCGGTGAAGGTGCTGCATCAGAGGGAGATTTTCACGCGGGGTTAAATATGGCTGCGGTACTTAATTGCCCGGTTATATTCTTCTGCCGAAATAACGGCTACGCCATTTCAACACCAGCAGAAGAGCAGTTTGCTGGCGACGGTATTGCGTCAAGAGGGCTAGGCTATGGAGTAAAAACCATTCGCGTAGATGGAAACGATGCTCTTGCGATCTATGCGGCAACCAAAGAAGCCCGTCGCATCGCTATAGAAGAAAAATGCCCTGTACTTATCGAAGCAATGACATATCGCTTAGCTGCACACTCTACGTCGGATGACCCGACAGGGTATCGCTCTCGTGAAGAAGAAGACAAGTGGCGAGCCAAAGACCCTATTGCTCGAATGGCGAAATGGTTAGAGAGCAAAGGGTGGTACAACGAAGCCGACAATCAAAAACGCGTAGAGAAAGCGCGTCAAGATGTATTGGCTGCAATGAAAAACTGCGAGAAAACCGATATATGTGCCGTTGAGGACATTGTTGAAGACGTGTATGACACACCACCTTGGCACCTAAAAGAACAAATAAACGAGCTTAAGTCACATATCAAAAAGTACCCGAAGATGTACCTTAAAACCGCAGGGAGAGTGAAGTAATGGCGAAGATGAACTTACTACAGGCTATCAATAACGCGCTCATCACAGCCATGACCGACGATGAAAAAGTCATGGTTTTCGGTGAAGATGTTGGCCATTTCGGCGGTGTTTTTCGTGCAACGAGTCATCTACAAGAGAAGTTTGGTAAAGGTCGCTGTTTCAATACGCCGCTAACCGAACAGGGCATCATCGGATTTGCCAATGGTTTGGCATCCCAAGGCTCGGTGCCTGTGGCCGAAATTCAGTTTGGTGATTATATCTTTCCCGCTTTCGATCAAATAGTAAACGAAACCGCAAAATGGCGATATCGCTCTGGTGGACAGTTCGATGTGGGCACGTTAACTATTCGTACTCCTTATGGTGGTGGGATTGCTGGCGGTCATTACCACAGTCAATCGCCCGAAGCCTTTTTTGCCCATTGCCCGGGTTTGAAAATTGTAATCCCACGCAACCCTTACCAGGCCAAGGGGCTGTTACTGGCGTCAATCCGTGATAAAAACCCGGTGTTGTTTATGGAGCCTAAGCGTTTGTACCGCGCTTCGGTGTCTGATGTACCAGAAGAAGATTATGAGTTGCCGTTAGGTAAAGCCGACATAGTACAAGAAGGTAGCGATATTACGTTACTAGGGTGGGGTGCTCAAATCGAAATACTGCAAAAAGCTGCTGAGATGGCGTTAGAAGATGGCGTGTCATGCGAAATAATCGACTTGCGCAGTATTTTACCGTGGGATGCTGAAACCGTTATGCAGTCGGTAATGAAAACAGGACGATTACTGGTTAACCATGAAGCACCGCTTACAGGGGGCTTTGCTAGCGAAATAGCTGCAACCATACAAGAACGCTGTTTCTTGTACCTTGAAGCACCTATAGCTAGGGTCTGTGGTCTTGATACGCCATATCCATTGGCACATGAAAAAGAATATATGCCAGATGAAACTAAAACCTACGAAGCGATTAAGCGTACGCTTCATTATTAAAACCGGGAGACGATGATATGACAATTGAATTTATCTTACCGGATATTGGTGAAGGTATTGTTGAATGTGAACTGCTTGAGTGGTTAGTGTCAGAGGGAGAGCACATAGAGGAAGACCAGCCTGTTGCTGAAGTTATGACAGACAAAGCCACGGTTCAAATTCCTGCTATGCATGCAGGTGTAGTGAACAAACTTCATTACGCCGTTGGCGATATAGCGAAAGTTCACGCGCCGCTTTTTTCCATGACGCCGGATGCAACGGATATAGCGCATAATGAACAGGCATCAGCCGACGCTGCTGTAGACACCACCGATGTGGTTGTAGACCTGCCAACTTCGACTTCAAACGCGAATGCAAATAAACAGGTTGAAGATTTTATCTTACCAGACATTGGTGAGGGAATTGTTGAATGTGAAATCGTTAAGTGGAACGTATCTGAAGGCGATGTCATAGAAGAAGACCAGGCTGTCGTTGAAGTAATGACAGATAAAGCGGTGGTTGAAATACCGGCAAAGAACGCGGGAACGGTACATCGACTGTATTACGCACAAGGTGATATAGCTAAGGTCCATAGCGCGCTGTTTTCATTAGAAGTAGAGGGAGGCACTGACCAGTCAGAAAGTCATTCGACTTATCAAGGAACGAGTGCTGAAAAAGCACGGTCTTCAGAAGCAACAACTAAGCAACAGACGTCAACTACGGTAGAGCTGTCAAAATTTAAAGAAGGTGAGTTTGAGCCTCCGGTTGCGATACCTGGTAAAGTGTTGGCAAGTCCGGCTGTAAGACGGGTTGCTCGAGAAAATAACATCGATTTGAATACCGTTAAGGGTTCCGGGAAGAAAGGCCGTATTCTAAAAACTGATGTTATAAACCTTGATAGCAACAGTAATGAGACGTCGAAAGAGCAAGCAGCACATAGCACAGCAACGCCTAACGCGTCAGCTAAGCGGGACATCAACACAATAACGCCTGGTGACGTAAGAACTGAAAAAGTGCGCGGTATTCAAGCGGCCATGGCAAAACAGATGTCGGCGTCTGTGTATACCATTCCGCACTTTACGGTAAGCGATGAGCTTGTCATGGACAGCTTAATGGCACTACGTAAACTGCTTAAACCCGAGTTTGAAGCAAAAAATATCAAACTTAGCTTTATGCCATTTTTTGTTAAAGCGATGTCGCTTGCGCTGAATGAATTCCCAGCTATCAACAGTCAGCTAAACGAAGATGCTACCGAGATCAGTTATTTTAGCGATCACAATATTGGTTTTGCCGTAGATTCTAAAATTGGCCTACTGGTTCCCAACATCAAACGGGTTCAAGATTTGTCGCTGCTAGATATTGCAGAACAAATGCAAGACATTATTGAGCAGGCAAGAGCAGGGCGCGTTGCGGGCGAACACTTAAAAGGCGGCACAATTAGTATCTCAAATATCGGTGCTATTGGTGGCATTACCGCTACGCCGGTTATCAATAAACCAGAAGCTGCAATTGTAGCGTTAGGGAAAACGCAAAAGTTACCGCGTTTTGATGAAGAAGGAAACGTGAGCGCACAACACATTATGGCTGTGAACTGGTCTGGCGATCACCGCATCATTGATGGTGCGACTATGGTTCGCTTCAATAATTTGTGGATGAGCTACTTAACGCAACCTGAAAAAATGCTGATGCATCTAAGGTAAACCGCGTAAAAATCGCAACCGCTATGGCCTTGGTCAAGTACCAAGCAAATTGCATTAACAACAAAAGGGTTGATACATAGGCGTATTAACCCTTTTTTGTTTTGTGTACCTCGTGCGGCTATGGCGTTATCATAGGCTATATATGAAAAACAATGTTTCAGAGGTTTTGTGCTTAGTTATCAACACGCATTTCACGCTGGTAATCATGCCGATGTTATAAAGCACCTATGTTGGATAGGCGTTATCAATTCACTAAAGAAGAAAGATAAGCCCTTTACTCTTTTCGATACCCATGCAGGTGCTGGTACGTACGACTTAAACGATGCAATGTCATCGAAAAACAAAGAATACGAAACAGGCATTTCGCGAATTATAAACACGGGCGCTGAACATGATTCGCTACCAGAGCTTTTGAAAAATTATCTGACGTTATGTGAACCCTTCTTAGCAAAGCATCAATACCCCGGGTCACCTGCAATAAGTGCGACAGCGAAACGCGCTACCGATAACTTACACTTAATGGAGCTTCACCCCGCCGAGTTCGATAAGTTAGAAGCCAATATGGGTAAATTGCATTTGCGTAAAATGCATGTTCACAAGCGAGATGGCTACGAAGGTTTAAGAGCGCTTACGCCACCTAAACCTAATCGAGGCGCTATTTTAATAGATCCACCCTACGAGCGCGCATCCGAATATGGCGAGGTAATAAAAGGTGTAGAACAAGTTTTCAAACGTTGGCAACAAGCGCAAATCGTAGTTTGGTACCCCCTATTGTCTGAAAGGGCTGGCGCTAAACATGGGGCAAGCGAACTTATGTGCGATAAGCTTGCCGCCTTAGGAAAGCCCTGTTTTAAAGCCGAGATTTGTGTAGAAAAAAATACTCCAGAAGCGGGCATGTATGGTTCTGGGGTTTTTGTTTTGAACCCACCATGGCAGCTTGATAGCCAACTTGAATCAGCGTTACAGAACGTTGTACTGCAATTAGGCGCAAAAAGCAGTGACAGTAGTGCATCAACCCATGTGAGCTGGATAAACGAAGATCACTGATGGTAGTTCGCCCATGCAGCTAGCGCTGAGTATAGCAAAATTAATGCATGGTCACGCTCGCAGGCAGTGAAACGTTAAAGTGAAAGTAACACGATGTCGCAACTTAAAGGCCTAAAACACTTTTATATACCAGATGAACAGTCAATTTATCTGCTCTCTCACGCCGACGCAAAAAAGCTGAAAGACTGGGTGAATTTATGTATTTCTCAGTTAGAAAGCTTGGGCTATAGGGATATTGAACTGTTAGGTAAAGGGGCCTTTGGTTTCGCGTTTGCAGGCAGCGACCCAAGCGGTGAAGCAAGGGTTTTTAAATTTTCACGAATAACGCTACCTCAGCACGTACAAGACAGACTAGAAGAGGAAGCGTTTATGCTTTCTCACATCAATCACGAGTTTGTCCCTCGCTTTATCGAATACCAACAAATCCGCAAGCAGTCTATCTTAGTAATGGGCTTAGCCCCAGGTGAAGATTTAGAGAAAGTAAGCCTTAAAACCGGGCCTTTACCGCCGCGTATCATCGTAAAAATTGCCGTTCAGGTGGGAGAGCTTTTATCTAACTTCAGGCAATACAGCGAAAACGGCGAAATAAAACCCATTGTTCATGGAGATATTAAACCGTCAAATTTAGTATGGGATAAAGCTACTGAGACGGTTGGGCTTATAGATTGGGGGTCGTCGGTGTTCGCTCAAACAGACATTTCCGGTCAATATGTTGGCAATAATGTCATGGACTTGATGTCTGGTGAGCTTCACCAAACTAATGCGCGACTTGGTGATGTTTATTTTATTGGCGAGGAGCAGCTAAACGGCGCACTTTCAAGCCCACGTTTTGACGAACAGGGGTTAGCCAGTACCCTTTACGCACTAGCGTCGGGTCAATCCTGCCGTTATGGCAGTAAGGTCATTACACCATCGTCGTTAGGCCTGCCTAAAATGTTAGCCAATATATTGGAATATATGCTTAGTGAAGACCCGGTAAAACGGCGCCAGGGCGGTGACTATTTGTTTAATCATCTTCACGTTTTAAAAAACATGGTATTTACCGACGATACGCCTCATCAATACACACCGTTAATTCCTACATGGCTGACTCACACTCGAGCAGATATAGAAACCGTTGTATACAGCTCGAGGAAATCCTATTTAAGGCAGCAAGCGCGTTTAACGAATGGCTTTGATGAAAAAGGTGTAGAGGAATTACGCTATATCGACGATGCTCAGTTTGATCGCTATTATAAAAACTATCTTCAAGGTATGGGCGATACTGAGAAAGCGTTTGTATCGGCAATCAGTAGATTAGGCCGCTATCCTGTTGTTGGCGGCATAGCCGTGCGCTGGGAGCCCGAAGGCATATATGTTGATTCGAGCCTTAATTTATACGATGAAACGTTGAAGGCAGCGTTTGAACTGGCTGTTAATAACGTTATTAACCTGGCTAGCGCCATTCACAAACCCGCCGTTTTTAAGTGCTGTATGTTTAACGCTAAAAATACGCTTCATATTGAGCGTGAGAGCGAGGAAGAAAAATTTATTCCTTCAAAAGCTATGGCTATTCCCTATGAACTATCAAAAGTGTCAGCGCAAAAAGATGAAAGTAGAACTCACTCTTATTTTGAAGATGGCGACGACCCGGATGAGCTACTAAAGCTACCACAAGATATCATTGATACCATTATTCAGCTTAACTCCATACATCACACAGGGTGTATAATATTTGAAGCATTGCCAACTCACCTCAAAATTCACAATTACTATACGTTGCTCGATCATAGTCAAGAGCAGCGGTTTAAAACCCTATTAGCAAAGCTTGTCAAACAAATTCCTAACATAAAAGGGCTAGGCATATCAGGGTTTATGAAGTTACCCTATAAAGATACACGCTTTTTTGAGCACAAAGCAAAATTGCCCGAGAAGTATTATCCGCGAAACCCCAAAGCAGTTATTGAAGAGAACGTACAACATGTCTGAAATTAAACTATCGTCACTATTTGAACTCGAAACAGTGGAAGCTGGCATCTATCGGGGTCAGAGCTGGGATTTAGGCTTTAGAGCTTTATTTGGCGGGCAGGTTTTGGGGCAAGCACTGGCGGCAGCCTATGAGACAGTATCACCAGACAGAGTGGCGCACTCATTTCATACCTACTTCTTATTGCCAGGCGATGCTAAAAAACCGGTTGTTTACGATGTTGAAATAGTACGCGACGGAAGAAGCTTTTCAGCGCGTCGAGTGAAAGCGATACAAGATGGCAGAAATATTTTTTACATGACGGCATCTTTCCAGGTGCCACAAGAAGGTATGGAGCATCAAAACCCCACCATGCCAGACGTTCCGGCGCCTGAAGACGTTCAGTCTGACATAGAGTTTTACGAAGCGAACTTCAACAAAATTGCGCGTCCTATGCAAGAAGCATTGAGCTACCATAAACCGGTAGATATTCGCACTGTAGATGCTGCTAATTCATATCACTCAGCTAAGCGTGAGCCTACTCGTTATATTTGGCTAAAAGCAAGAGACACAATGGATGCGCAATTAGCCGTGCACCAAGCTGCACTTGCTTACGCGTCAGATTACCACTTTCTTAGCACTTCGCTACAGCCACACGGCGTTGCAGTGACCGATAAGTCTCTTCGAATTGCAACCATTGATCATGCTATGTGGTTTCATCGCCCAATTAGCATGAATGAATGGATGTTATATGCAATGGAAAGTCCTTTTAGTGGTGGTTCTAGAGGCTTGGTTAGAGGTCAAATATTTAACCAAAGTGGTGAACTTATTGCCTCAACCATGCAAGAAGGGTTAATGAGAAAAGTAGATGAATAGGGAGATAGGCATGCGTTATAAGTTAGGTTCAGAAACACCTGATGTTCATAAAAGCGTATTTATTGCGCCGGGCGCCCACGTTATTGGTAATGTTGAACTGAAAAAAGGCGCTAGCGTCTGGTTCAATGCCGTAATACGCGGGGATATGGACAAGATAACAGTGGGTGAAAACACTAATATACAAGACGGTAGTGTGCTTCATACAGACGCGGGTATTCCACTAACTCTTGGTACCGGTGTAACTGTTGGGCACAAAGTCATGCTTCACGGGTGTGAAATTGGCGATTATTCGCTGGTGGGAATCAATGCTGTTGTGCTGAACGGCGCTAAAATTGGCAAGTATTGTATTATTGGCGCGAACGCACTAATCACCGAAAACATGGAAATTCCCGATTACAGTTTAGTTGTTGGCTCACCCGGAAAAGTAATCAGAAGTTTCGATAGTAGCGTAGAGCCTAAACTACAAGCGTCGGCGGCGCATTATGTTGAGAACGCTAAAAACTATCTAGCGTCACTAACGTTAATAAACGAGTAGTATCTTTTAGGTTAACTTTCGCGTACCCCATAAAAAATGCCCAGAACAAACGTTCCGGGCCTAGGGGAATGGCTCATTGCTGAGCCGTGCGCTAACTTTTACTGGGAGAGTTCTAACAAAATCTTCCAAACAGAATACTATTATAGAATACGTCTGAATGCTTTTTAAACAATTATTGTGTGAAATTTATCTTACACACCTTAACTTGGGCTAATTGTAGAACTAATTCTATGCTTATCAAGTGACTACAATCTGGTCGGATGTGCTTCGCTCAACGGCTATTTCACTACCCATTTGCTATCTACTTTTATTTAGTGCTTCTTACTTAGCGTTCTATATATACGATTTAGAATCTATAACTAATTTCCCATTCATGTTATTTATCTTGAGAACAGGTGGTTGTTCCTTTTTATTAACATTGTAGTATGTCGAAAGTTATCGTGACTATGGATTACGATATTAATATTATAAACACGCCTTACATCGCTAAGAGGATGGATTATGCAATCGCTATCTACTTTTATTCCCCCTGAACGCACCTTGATGGGACCTGGACCGTCCGACGTTAACCCTCGTATACTGAATGCTATGGCAAGGCCAACACTTGGTCATTTAGACCCGTTGTTCATTGAATTAATGGACCAGACCAAACAACTACTTCAGTACGCTTTTAAAACCGAGAATGCGTTAACAATGCCAATTTCCGCACCTGGTTCGGCGGGAATGGAAGCGTGTTTTGTGAACCTTGTAGAGCAAGGCGATAAAGTCCTGGTTTGCATAAACGGCGTGTTTGGCATGCGCATGGTCGAAAATGTTGAACGCTGTGGCGGGGTAGCGATAACCGTCAACAATACATGGGGCGAGCAAACCGATTTAAATGCAGTAGAAGATGCGTTAAAAGCAGACCCTGCTATCAAGGTACTTGCTTTCGTACACGCCGAAACGTCCACTGGCGTACGTAATGAAGCCCAGGCACTTTGTGCTCTCGCTAAACAGTACGACTGCCTAAGTATCGTTGATGCCGTTACTTCGTTAGGTGGTATTGAGTTAGATGTAGACGGTTGGGAAATTGATGCAATTTATTCAGGTTCACAAAAATGTTTGAGCTGCGTTCCAGGTATTTCACCTGTTTCATTTAGTGAAAGAGCAGTGAACGTTATACAGAACCGGAAAACCAAAGTACAAAGCTGGTTTTTAGATATGAACCTTATTGTTGGCTATTGGGGGCAAGGCGCTAAGCGCGCTTATCACCACACGGCACCAGTAAATAGTATGTATGCCATGTATGAAGCGCTTCTTATTTTAAGAGAAGAGGGATTAGAAAATGCGTGGAAGCGCCATGCCAATGGCCATGCTAAGCTGGCTGCTGGTCTACATGATTTAGGATTAGATTTAACCGTAGATAGCCACTACCGTTTACCTCAGTTAAACGTAGTAAAAATTCCAGAAGGCATAGACGATGCTTCGGTTCGCAAGCAACTGTTGGAAGACTTCAACCTAGAAATAGGCGCTGGCTTGGGTGAACACGCAGGCAAAGTATGGCGCATTGGTTTAATGGGATACGCGTGCAAGCCGCGTAACATCGACCACTGCCTTGCTGCGCTTCGAGCTGTATTAAAGTAAAGCCCCAATGCACAGGCTTTTGTCTCGTAAGCTTAAGCGTCGGTGTTCACCCGCTTGTGAACACCGACGCTAGGACCAGTTGGTTGCCTAAGGGGCAACTATTTTCATCGCTTCCCGGCGCCCTTACCGTATAAAAACTACTTTTCACCGACGTATCAGATAACCTAGCTCATATTCAGTGTTACTATGCGGTTAGCCCGAGTATTCATAAACTATTCAGTTATAAACGCTTATCCTTGGTATTTAGTAATCATTGTCATTTAAGTCTGATGAGACCTAAGATGATTACATTAAATAACACCATCAATAAGGAAACCCTATGAAACTACTTTCGCTTAAAAAAAATGCAATTACTTCAAAAGCGCTTATAGCATCAGCGTTCTTGGCGTTATTAACGCCATTTGTCTGTGCGCAAGCCGCCGAGAGCGCTAGCATAAGTGTACAAGGGGTAGGTGCCATAGAGGTGACGCCCAACGCTTACTCTGTAACGCTTGTTGTGGAAGAGCAGGGCAACACGGTAGGCAAACTCAATACCCAGCTCGATTCAGATTTGCGCGCTATTGTTACGTTCCTGCTTGAGCAGGGCATTGAACAAAAGCATATACAAAGTATGCAAGTTCGCTTACAACCGCGCTATATAAATACGCCTCAAGGTAGACAGCAAGAAGGCTTCACGTTATCTCGCGATATCACTGTTACATCGACTGATTTAGAAACCTATGACAAAGTACTCGATGGCGTACTGAAACGAGGCGTTGACCGCATACAACAATTTAACTTTATTTCTGTTGGTGAAGGTGATGCTTATCAAAAAGCACTTATTGCAGCGGTTAAGAACGCAAAGCAACGTGCACAGTTATTAGCGAAAGAATTAGAGGTTGAAGTAGGTGAAGTAGTTGCAATCTCTGAATCTGGTGGCAATATGCCGATTCCAGTAATGCGCGCCGAAGCTTTTGCCAAAGACATGTCTATGTCGCTGCCTGGTCAAGAACGTATTGAAGCGCGTGTAAATGTCTCATTTAAAATTGTTCAATAGCAGGAATATCGTTTGAAAGAACCACAGTACAGCCAGTTAATCAATCAAGCTAAAAGCTTGGTTTCTGGTGAACACGACCTTATCGCCAATATGGCCAATATCAGTGCGCTTTTATTCAACCACCTTGAAGAAGTGAATTGGGCTGGTTTTTATCTTTACAAAGAAGAACAGCTGGTATTAGGTCCGTTTCAAGGTCAACCCGCATGTATTCGTATTCCACTGGGGAAAGGCGTGTGCGGTACAAGTGCAAGTACTCGTACCGTACAGCGTATTGCTGATGTCCATCAGTTTGAAGGTCATATTGCATGTGATGCAGCATCAAACTCGGAAATTGTCGTTCCTCTTGTGCTAAATGACAGCCTTGTTGGTGTACTTGATATCGACAGTCCTGTATTTGAACGTTTTACAGAAGAAGACGAAAAAGGGCTTGTTGAAATTGCTCAAATTCTTATGGATTCGCAGAAATAGTTATGAAATCCAGTGTTGATATTCACGTTGTTTTATCTACGTTTGAGGATATGGAAGACTTTCACGATGACCCAGATGAGGCATCTGAACGTTTAAACTTTATCCTACATGCCGTTTATGACAACGCCGAAGAAGATATTGAAACACAGCGTTTAGAGCAAATTTTGCACTACGCATGGGAATCTTGGCAACAAGATAGACATTTATTAGAAATAGATGACGACGAATTGCTTGATTGGGTTGACCACACGCTGGCAACTTGGGATGATGCAGTTAACGATGAAATCTCCTGAATAATTTAGAAAGTTAATGGAATCACCAGAGAAGTTTACCAATAGTAAGGAAGTAATAGCTTTCCTTGCAGAGACCTTTCCGAAATGTTTTAGCATTGAAGGCGAGGCCCGCCCACTCAAGATCGGTATTTTTCAAGATCTTGCCGAACGTTTAGAAGAAGATGAACGCGTAAGTAAAACATTACTTCGTTCAACGCTTCGCCATTACACCAACAGCTGGCGTTATTTGTACAGCATCAAAGAAGGTGCTAATCGCGTGGACTTAGACGGCGTAGAAGGCGATGCTATTGAAAAAGAGCATGCAGACCACGCTAAACAACAGCTAGATGAAAGCAAAGCTAAAGCTGCCGAAAAGCGCAAAGCTAAGCTAGCTCAACAGCCCAAGCGCAAAGATAAACGTCAATTTAACCGTCCAAAAGGTGAAAAATCTGCAAATTCGGACCATGCTGATACTAAGCGCGGAACTAAACCGAAAAATAACAGACCAAACACAACACCACCTGCGAAATTGACAGATAGCGATTTACAACAAGGTACGCAAGTTACCGTTAAATTAGGTAAAGCACCTATGCCAGCAGTAATCACCGAAGTTGCTAAAGATGGTATTCACGTTCAACTAGACTCAGGCATGGTAGTTAAAGTAAACGCAGACGCTTTACGTTTGGCACGCTCCAAGAGGTCGTAAATATGAGAGACATCCTTCGAATTTCCATCGCCAGTGCTTTTCTTACCGTTGGGGTAGGAGCAGGTGCTGTTACGTCAACACCAGAAGTAGACGAGCTTCCTATTTTGCAGCAGGAATCTCAGCACAGTGTTGCGGCTAAGCGAGTAAGCGCACTCTTCACTAGGGCGCATTACAAGGAAATCGCGTTGGATGACGTCCTCTCGGCACGAGTTTATCAGCGCTTTATCGATTCGTTAGATCACAATAAGCAAGTTTTACTGTTATCTGACGTTGTGAGTTTTGAAAAATATCGCACGCTATTCGATGATGCGCTGAGTAAAGGCAACCTGTCAGTCGCTTATGACATGTACAATGTAAGCGCAAAACGCCGTATAGAACGCTATGAATTCGCGTTAGACTTATTAGAAAAAGGGCCGTTCGACTTCGAAAAAGAAGGAGACAAGTTCTTTTATGACAGAGAAGACGCTGAGTGGCCGGCGAATAAAGCCGAGCTAGATGAAACTTGGCGTCAACGTGTTAAATACGATGCGCTGAATCTTATTCTTGCTGACAAGACATGGGAAGAAGCGAAAGCGCTTCTAACTAAACGCTATACACGTGCCATTAAACGTACAAAGCAAGCAAAAAGCGAAGACGTTTTCCAAACGGCAATGAACGCTTTTGCACGCACAATTGAAGCGCACACAAGTTATTTATCTCCCCGCAATGCCGAACGTTTCCAGATGGACATGAACTTGTCTTTCGAAGGAATAGGCGCGGTGTTACAAAGTGAAGACGACTACACCGTTATTAAAAGTGTTGTTCCAGGCGGTCCTGCCGATGAGTCAGGTGCAATTAAGCCGGAAGACAAAATTGTTGGTGTAGCGCAAGACGATGAAGAATTCGTCGATGTTATCGGCTGGCGTTTGGACGAAGTGGTTGAGCTTATAAAAGGGCCAAAAGGTAGTACGGTTCGTCTTCAAGTCGAAAAAGGGGCGACCGAGTCGAAAACCACGTCAGTTGTAAGCCTTACCCGCGATAAGATCAAACTTGAAGATCGGGCTGCTAAGTCTGAGGTTTATGTCCCTGAAACAGGCCCTCACGCAGATGAGCCCCTTGGCGTTATTACTATCCCAAGTTTTTACAACAACCTAAGCATGGATGTTGCAAAAGAAATTGAAAGCTTAAAAGCACAAAATGTTAAAGGGGTAATTGTTGATTTACGCGGTAATGGCGGCGGGTCACTTACCGAAGCTACACTGCTAACAGGTCTATTCATTGAAAAAGGGCCAGTGGTTCAAATTCGTTATGGCCAAAGTAAGGTTAGCGTAAACCGCGATACCGATGGTGAAGTTGCGTACGACGGTCCGTTAACTGTACTTGTCGATAGATACAGCGCCTCTGCGTCGGAAATATTTGCAGCTGCCATGCAAGACTACAACAGAGCATTAATCGTCGGTGAACAAACCTTTGGTAAGGGCACGGTGCAACAACATCGCGGCTTAGGCAAAATTTACGACCTGTACGATAATCCATTAGGTAGTGTTCAATTTACTATTGCTAAGTTCTATCGCATTGATGGCGGAAGCACGCAGCACAAAGGTGTAATT
This sequence comes from Alteromonas infernus, assembly GCF_902705815.1. Lineage (NCBI taxonomy): Bacteria > Pseudomonadati > Pseudomonadota > Gammaproteobacteria > Alteromonadales > Alteromonadaceae > Alteromonas > Alteromonas infernus. The sequence continues at coordinate 47,533 of NZ_CACSIG010000005.1, read as the reverse complement.
CCAGATATCCTTTATCCATCTGCCGTAGAACCTGCAGAGTGGGGAGAGAGTCAGGCTGAAAATGCATTGCCGTGGGATAGCATTAATCGTGCAAATTACACTACCTTTGCTGATGGCACCGCGGCGCTAGATGTGCTGACTGCTAAACACAATAAGCGTATTATGCAAGATCCTGAATTTTCTTATATTCATGAAGACATCAAGGAATATAAAGAAAATAAAGACAAGGATTTTATTTCATTAGTTAAGTCTGAACGTGAAGCAGAGAAAAAAGAAGCGGAAGAAAAGTCGCTTGCTCGTGCTAACGAACGTTTACAGCGTATGGGAATGGAAACGGTCTCAACATTGGACGACCTACCTGAAGATATGGAAGAATTAGACCCATTCTTAGATGAAGCGGCCAATATAACTTTCGATATGATTGAAACAGGCCGTTACGCAATAACAAGAAACTAAATGATTAGAAGAAAGGGCTGGTCTAGGGCCAGCCCTTTTTTTGTGTCTATAAATTATTAAAACAATAATAAAGGGAAATAACATGGCTATCAGAGGCGAATTTTCCTCTAGAATTGGGTTCGTGCTAGCAGCGGCAGGCTCGGCAGTTGGACTCGGCAATATCTGGGGTTTTCCCACCAAGGTAGCGAGCAACGGTGGTGCAGCGTTTGTCCTCGTCTACTTACTTCTCGCATTCGTACTTGCATACCCCGTTCTAATGGCTGAGCTTATAATAGGGCGCAGCTCACGTTCTAACATGGTTGATGCCTTAGGCAAAATATCCGGTAACTTCATTGGTAGAGCGACTGGTATATGGGGCTGTATTACGGTTTCACTTATTCTCGCTTTTTATGCCATTGTTGGCGGTTGGATGCTGGTTTACTTCGCTGACTCGGCAGTCAATATAGTCGGGCTATCTAGCGCAAGTGACTGGCTGCTTACCTCTTCGGTTACGCGTAACATTTTATTTTGCTTTCTTTTCATGAGCTTAACCGCATTTATTGTTGTGGGTGGGGTAAAAGCAGGTATAGAGAAGTGGTCGGTTCGACTAATGCCCACCTTGGTTATTCTCATTCTTGCGTTGATTGTATATGTAAGTTTGCAACCCGGTGCTTCAGAAGGCTGGGCGGCCTATTTAGTGCCCGACTTTTCACGCGTGTTAGACCCAGAGTTACTTATCAACGCCATGGGGCAGGCGTTCTTTTCCATGTCCTTAGGCGTGGGCACTATGTTGGTTTACGGCTCGTATTTAAGCAAAAAAGAAAACTTACCCACCATTGGTGCATCTGTAGCCTTGGTTGATATTGGCGTGGCAGTTATTGCAGGTATGCTAATTATTCCCGCTATGTACGTCGCTTTAAATAACGGTGTGGAAATCTTTACGCCAGAAGGTGCGTTAATTCAAGGTGACTCACTTATTTTCAAGGTACTGCCTGCCTTATTCGAAACCATTGGCACTGTCGGTCTGTTTGTAGCCTTTACGTTTTTTGCACTCATGGCCATTGCTGCGGTCACGTCGTCAATATCGATGCTAGAAGTCCCGGTCGCCTATATGGTGGAAAGCAAAGGCTTAAAACGCAAAAAAGCCGTGTTGCTGATGGCCACCATTATATTCATTTTGAGCTGCGTCATTATTCTTAATTTTGAATTGCTGTTTGGCTTTGTTATTGCGCTTACCACCGAGTACAGCCAACCCTTACTAGGGTTAGCGCTTTGCATATTTGCAGGGTGGGTATGGAGACGAGACGCAATATTAGAAGAACTAAAGCAAGGCGATCAGTTTGCTGAGCACAGCATCTTTTGGAAAATCTGGCCGTGGTATGTGCGCTTTGTTTGCCCAGTAATCATAGCGTTGATGTTCTATCGCTCGGTGTTTTAACCCTCGGTGTACAATGAATTCAACACGCGTAGCCCGTTGTAAATACAATAATAAGGTTTTTAAAAACGACAATGACGAATAAAGAATTAAAAACGCCGTCACTTCTCGATGCACTTCTTCCTATACTTGCTCTTATAGTAATGATGGGAAGCGCAGTGTACCTTTTCGCTGATAACTCGTCTTACGGCCCGAACCAAATTGCACTTCTTCTCGCTATGGGTTTAGCTGCTATTATTGGCATGAAAAATGGCTATAGCTGGAAAACGATAGAAAAGGGCATTGTTGACGGTATTTCTATGTCCCTAGGTGCCTGCTTAATTCTTCTTGCTGTTGGGTCACTTATCGGTACTTGGATGCTAGCAGGTACGGTTCCAACCCTAATATATTTTGGTTTAGAGTTACTTAACCCCTCTTTTTTCTATGCCGCAGCATGTTTAATTTGTGCCGTTGTAGCGATGAGTATTGGAAGTTCTTGGACTACCGCAGCTACCGTCGGTGTCGCGCTAATGGGCGTATCCGCAGGTATGGAAATGTCAGCGGCGATAACCGCAGGCGCAGTGGTTTCTGGTGCGTATTTCGGCGACAAGATTTCTCCGTTGTCAGAAACAACAAACTTAGCACCCGCAGTAGCTGGAACCGATTTGTTTGAACATATTCGCTATATGCTTTGGACTACTATCCCAAGCTTTGTTATCGCGCTTATTTTATTTACCATCTTAGGATTCAGTGAAGTAGGCGAAGCTAAGGCAGAGCGCATTGAACAAATGCAGCAGCTTTTAAATGCCTCCTTCGACCTAGGTTGGCACCTGCTTATTCCGTTGGTTGTATTGCTTACACTTGCCATTAAAAAAATGCCTGCGTTTCCTGCGGTATTTATCGGTGCGCTGTTAGGCGGTGTTTGGGCAGTGGTATTTCAGTGGGATGTAGTAATGTCTATGGCAAGCAGCGACGACTCAGCCAATGTTGGCGCACTAAAAGTCGTGTGGACGGCGCTTTTTGACGGCGTAATCTTTTCTACACCCGACGAGAACTTAAATAGCTTGCTGTCTCGCGGTGGTATGTCATCCATGCTTAATACTATTTGGCTAATCATTTGCGCAATGTCTTTTGGCGCAGTACTTGAACGGGTTGGCCTACTTAAACGCGCGGTATCTGCTATTTTACTTGGCGCAAAATCGGCGGGCGATATGGTCAGCCGTACTATTCTTACTTGTTTTGGTACAAACCTTGTTACTGCTGACCAGTATATATCTATTGTTATGCCAGGGCGTATGTACAAAGAAGAGTTTAAAAAGCGTGGTTTAGATCAACTCAACTTGTCTCGTAGCCTTGAAGATGGCGGCACGCTTACCTCTCCACTTATTCCATGGAACACGTGTGGTGCTTATATGCACAGCGTATTGCTTGTGAATCCGTTTGACTACGTGTTTTATGCTTTCTTTAACGTTATCAATCCGATCCTTGCTATTATCTATGCGTATTTAGGTATTAAGATTTTACGAATCACACCACCTACGGTTGAAGTAAACAGTAAAGAAACCGTTTAAAAAAACGTTCCATTACATCCACGTAGGCTTTCTTTTAGGAGGATCTATGTCAGTTCAAGCTAAACGCCGGGCGGATTATCAGCCGCCCGCTTTTTCAATAGCGACAGTTGACCTACACATTACGCTTCACCCAACCGAAACTAAGGTTGTTAGTACCCTTGCCATCGCGCGTAACGGCGCGCACAACGCTCCCTTAGTGCTAGATGGGGACGGACTAGAGCTTAATGCCATAGCCGTTAATGGCGAAGCTTTATCTGAAGAATTTTACACCCTTGGTGACAATACGCTAAGTATTAACAGTGAACTCGATACGTTTGAGTTAGTCATTACGACAACTATTGCTCCTGAGCACAATAAAGCACTCGAGGGCTTGTACCTTTCAGGCGGCGCATATTGCACACAATGTGAAGCTGAAGGCTTTCGTCGTATTACGTATTTTATGGACCGCCCAGACGTCTTGTCAGTTTATACGGTTACTGTAGTAGCTGATAAATCTATTCCTATGCTGCTAGCCAACGGTAACCCAGTTGACAAAGGAGATATTGACGCGAGCAGCCACTTTGTTAAATGGCACGACCCCCACCCAAAACCTTGTTACCTTTTTGCGCTTGTTGCCGGTGATTTTGATTTACTTACCGATAGTTATACGACAAGCAGTGGTAAAGAAGTCGCCCTTGAGCTTTATGTTGATAAAGGTAAAAAGTCTCAAGGAGTGTTCGCCTTAGAATCATTGAAACGGGCGATGAAGTGGGATGAAGACGTCTTTGGCCTAGAATACGACCTTGATATCTACATGATAGTGGCCGTCGACTTCTTTAATATGGGGGCAATGGAGAACAAAGGGCTTAATGTTTTTAATAGCAAATTTGTTCTGGCCGACCAAGAAAGCGCGACAGACGATGATTTTTTCAATGTAGAATCTGTGATTGCACACGAATACTTCCATAATTGGACAGGCAACCGCGTCACCTGCAGAGATTGGTTTCAGCTAAGTCTTAAAGAGGGGCTAACGGTATTTAGAGACCAGCAGTTCAGTGCTGATATGACATCAGCGCTTAGTAATCGCATTAAACATGTGCGGGTCATGCGAGAGCACCAATTTGCTGAAGACGCCAGCGCAATGAGTCATCCTATCCGCCCCGAAGAAGTGATTGAAATGAATAACTTCTATACGGTTACGGTATACGATAAAGGCGCTGAGGTGATCCGTATGTTCCATACGCTTTTAGGCCCAGATGGCTTTAGGCGTGGAATGGATGAGTACTTTAAACGCCATGATGGGCAAGCGGTAACATGTGACGACTTTATTTCAGCTATGCAGTCTGCTACCGATTTAGATTTAACCCAGTTTGCACGTTGGTACAGTCAGTCCGGAACACCGGTTATCTCTGTCGAGCACAAAATTCAAAACGATGACAATGATGACGTTATCCATACGTTTACCTTGTCACAACATACGCCCGCCACGTCTGATCAAAGTGAAAAGGAATCGCTGTATATTCCGGTAAACATTGAAATTATTGATGATGAAGGAAATACATACACTGATAATGAGTCGATGATTCAAAATGGCATGGTAATTTTGAATGCGCCCTCGATGAGTTTTACCGTAAATGCCGAAAATGCTTCATTAACGCCTGTGGTGTTGGGTAATTTTTCTGCGCCGGCTAAAGTGGAAAACCCACTTGATACAGCATCACTGCTCACTATCTTTGAGTATGCCAAAGACCCGTTTAATCGTTGGGATGCAATGCAGACCCTATACGACCGCTGTATTAAACAGATTGAAGATGCACCAGGCAGTGCGATTAGCAATGATATTTGGGAAGGCATCAAGCAAGCAATTGCACAAGAGCAAAGTAATCTTGAGTTGTTAGGTGAGTGCTTAGTTATCCCGTCATTTGAAACCTTGTGTCAAAGCCGCAGTAACATTAACGTTTCTGCACTTTCGAAAGCGCGAAAAGCATTTTGTGATCAATTTGCACAAGCGCTTGAGCAAGAATTATTGCAAGTATTTAACAACATAGATGCAGCATCATACAGTTACACGCAAGACGCAGTAAACCAACGTCGCTGCAAGAATGTGGTGCTTGCACACTTAGCACGGTTACCTCAACATGAAGGCGCTGTTGTCGCGCAGTTTGATGCTGCAGATAACATGACCGATACACTAGGGGCTCTAAGAAGCGCTCAACATTGTAATTCCGCGACATTTGATACCCTAATGGCACGATTTGAAGCAACGTGGAATCACGACCCACTGGTATTAGACAAGTGGTTTGCGCTTCACGCTACGCAAAATCGTGACGAGATTTTTGCCACTATTACCATGCTTTGTGAACACCCGCAGTTCGCAATGAGTAACCCGAATCGCGTACGTTCTGTTATTGGAAGTTTTGCTTTTTATAACAGCGAAAGGTTCCATGCATTAGATGGCAGTGGGTATAAGTTTGTTACCGACTATTTGCTTAAGCTCGATGCAGTTAACCCGCAAGTAGCAGCGCGAATTGTAACACCACTAACGCAGTGGCAAGGGTTTGCAAACGAACATCAAGTATTGATGAAACAGCAGCTTGGGCGTTTATTAAATCATAAAGGCTTAAGTAAAGACGTGTTCGAAAAAGTAAGTAAAAGCCTTGCTTATGACAAGCATTAGCCCGACTGACGCTGTCTTTTACTTTTCAATAAACGCACCTTACAAACAATGTGAGGTGCTGTATGCCCCAACTATGCCTGATGTTGTTATGGTTAGCGAGTCAGGCCTTAGTGTACAAGTACCTACAAACCGGCTTCGCCAGTTTGTAACATCACAGGGTATAAAGGGCCGTTTCAGGATGGTCGTTGATATCAATAAAAAAATTAAATCTTTTGAAAGGCTCGCGTAGGGCCTTTGAACTTATGCTGCACGTCGTTTTCATTTCACAACCTCTCTCGTGCAGCTTCCTTGTTTAGGTTAGTTAAGCTCACATATCGCTCACACCCCTGAAAAGCGCATTAAATACAAAATCACAACAAATCTGTACATTTTTCCTGCGAGATTATAAATGCCTTTTATACTCACAATAAAGCAATAACTATTTGATACGACTAATGTTGTAAATTTTGTTAACTGGTAGGATTAGTTCTTGCGGTTATGGCAAAATGATGTAATGATTTTGTTAATCGTTATGGTTGGTCATGATGTCACGTATTAAGTCACATCGACTTGGGAGTATAAAAATATGAAAAATGGGCCTAGCGCTTTTAAGATATCACCGGTAGCAGCGGGAGTTCTCTCACTGTTAGGTGCTGCTGCAGTACCTGTACACGCTGCAAATTGGCAGGTAGGTGATGTGAGTATATCTTTAGATTCAACATTTACCTTAGCTACTAGCATTCGAACTGAAGCACGAGATTACGACCTTATCGGTAACAGTAACCACCCTCAGTTCGATTGGAGCGGTTATCACGCAGCATTCAATCCTTTATACCCAAGTGGCGATGTGTGGGGTTTAGCCGATGGTGCTTATTCTACTAATGGTGACCTTGGTAACCTTGCACACGATCCAGGTGACGCGTTTGCAACGCAAATTTCAGGTACACATGAATTAGATATTAACTTCGGTGACTACGGTTTCTTCGCAAGGGGTTTCTGGTTCTATGATTTTGAGCAAATGGATGGTGATCGTCCATATTCTAACCCAATAACTGGCAACCAATACGACCTGTGTCAAGATCCAGAGGCGGAAGACCTTTTATGTACAGACGTTCGTTTGTACGATGCTTTCTTCTATGGCGATTGGTGGATTGGCGACAAGCCACTTACCCTTCGTGTTGGCCGCCAAGTAATCAGCTGGGGTGAGAGTACTTTCATTCAGCATGGTATTAACACGACCAACCCTGTGGATGTAACGCGTGCTCGTGCACCAGGTGCCGAACTTAAAGAAGTATTCTTACCGGTAGGTATGGTTTATGCGTCTTTGGGCCTTACCGATACGGTGAGTATTTCAGGTTATTATCAATATGAGTGGCAACGCAGCTGGCTCCCTGTGTCGGGCAGCTACTTCGCGGGTAACGACTTTGCAGGTGAGGGCGGTCAACGCCAGAATATTCAATTAGGTTTTAGTGGTAACCCTGATATTGACCTAGATCATTTATTGACTGCATTGAATGGTTACGGTGATTTATTACGTTCAGGCGCTGATGCTGCAGATATATCTCAGGCTTATCTCGCTTATCCGACAAAAGTTGCCATTCGTGGCTTCTCGGATGATGCGCATAATGATGCAGACGACCAAGGTCAATATGGCTTGCGCTTGACGTGGTTCGCTGAGAATTTGAATGAAACAGAATTTAGTTTCTATCACATTAACTATCACAGCCAGCGCCCGCTTATTTCAGGTAAAACATCAGACTTTACTGCTGAAGGTATCGGGGCAGACCTAGCGTTCCTAGCCACTAACACGGTTACTCGAGATAACATTACAGAGTTGGGTGCGTTCACGCAGTCTGAATTCTACTATCCAGAAGACATCAAACTTTACGGTATGAGCTTTAACACCAACATTGGTACTACGGCTCTTGCTGGTGAATTTGCCTATCGCGTAGATGAACCACTTCAAATAGATGATGTAGAGTTACTTTACATGGGTATGCCTGAACAGTTAGCTAACGCAGGTCTACGTCCAGATCTTGAGGGAATCTCTCAGCTAAATAACATTGGTAGAGCGGTTGGCCCAGGTGAAACTGCAGAGGGTTTCCTTTTCTCTGATACATGGCAAATGCAGTTCACCGCGTCACATGTATTTGGTCCTAAATTTGGCTCTGACAATTTCGTGCTTCTAGGTGAAGTAGGTTATGTAAACGTTGTTGATATGCCAGACCCAGACGTAATTCGTTTGAACGCACCGGGTACTGCTCGCACACCGTCACTTGAACCAATTAACGGAAACTCACGTGAAGGCTTACATCAAGGTCTTTCAGACGGCCCTGAAACTAACCCATTTGCGACAGACGACGCGTGGGGCTATCGCTTATTGGCGGTTGCTGATTACAACTCAATATTTGCTGGTATGAACCTTCGCGTTCGCGGTACTTTCTCTCATGACGTTGAGGGTACTACGCCAGATCCATTATTCCTTTTCACAGAAGATGTTAAGTCTGCTGCACTTTCTTTCACGTTCGACTATTTAAGTAAATGGTCTGCAACGGCGTCTTACAGTGCGTTCTGGGGCGGCATTGGTACAACTAATGCGCTATCTGACAGAGACTTCATTTCATTTAACATCAAATACGCAATCTAAGAGTGGTTTTTATGATTAGAAAAGTAGGAATTATCGCTGCGGCCTTGTCACTGGCTTTATCTGGTGCAAGCGCTATGGCTAAAGTGTCTGAAGCAGACGCAAACAAATTGGGTAACGAACTTACGCCGCTTGGCGCAGAAAAAGCGGGTAATGCTGATGGCAGTATCCCTGCTTGGACTGGCGGTATTACCTCAGCACCGGCTGGTTACACAGTAGGTGATCATCACCCTGACCCATACCCAGAAGATAAGGTGCTTTTTGAGATAACCGCACAAAACTACAAAGAGTATGCGGACTTCTTATCTGAAGGCCAGAAAAAACTGTTTGAAGCGTATCCAGAAACGTTCCGCATGCCGGTTTACCCAACCCGTCGTTCTGCGTCGAACCCTCAGGCGATTTATGATGCAACTAAGGTAAACGCAACACGCGCTGAATTGCTTGACGATGGTAACGGCATTAAGGGTGCAGTATTGGGTATTCCATTCCCTGTACCACAAAATGGCTTAGAAGCGATATGGAACCATATTCTTCGCTATCGCGGCGAAGCCGTACAACGTAACGGCGGACAAGCAGCAGTAACTACTGGCGGCGACTATAACGTTATTGGTTTTGATGAGCAGTTGCTTATTAAATATGCAGAAGAAGACGCGACGCCAGAGAAGCTTACAGAAGACAACATTTTGTTTATGTTTAAGCAAAAGGTAACTAAACCAGCACGTTTGGCAGGGACAGCGTTGCTTGTACACGAAACGGTTGACCAAGTTAAAGAGCCGCGTAAAGCGTGGACGTATAACACCGGTCAGCGTCGTGTTCGCCTAGCACCTAATATCGCCTACGACACGCCAGGAACAGCGGCTGATGGCCTACGTACTACCGATGATTTTGATATGTTTAACGGCTCTCCAAACCGTTATGACTGGAACCTCGTTGGTAAGAAAGAAATGTATGTAGCGTATAATAACTATGCACTGCATTCAGATAGTGCTTCTTACGAAGATATTCTAAAGCCAAATCACGTTAACCCAGACCTTACACGTTGGGAAAAACACCGTGTATGGGTTGTTGAAGCAACGCTGAAAGAAGGTTTCCGTCACATTTATCAAAAACGTGTATTCTTCATTGATGAAGATAGCTGGCAAATTCAAGTTGCTGATATGTATGATAATCGTGGCGAACTCTATCGAGTTGGTGTAGCTTATGGTGTGAACTACTATGAAGTTCCTACACAGTGGTCAACGCTAGATGCGTATTACGATTTGAACTCTCGTCGTTACTTAGCCATTGGCCTTGATAACGAAGAGCAGATGTACGACTTCACCGTACGCCCCCGAGACGTAGAATTTACGCCTCAGGCGTTACGACGAGAAGGTATGCGCTAATCGCCTTACACAACAAACGGTTGGCAATTGCCAACCGTTTTTGTATGCAGACAATTATAAATAGGGGGAATGGTTAATTATGAAAAAAACCATTACAGCGTGCATTGCCGCCACATTCGCAGTTAATTACTCTACAGCTGCACTTGCCGAAGAAGCATTCATGGCACCATTGGTTGAGCAATCGGTTCTTTTGGACATAGACGCTGATTCATTTGTCGTTATTGTCGGTGAACGCGGTCACGTATTAGTGTCAGAAGATGGTAAGGCGTTTAATCAAAAAGCCGTACCAACTCAATCAACGCTTACAGCAACTACGGTTGTTGGCGAAAATATTTGGGCAGTAGGTCACGACGCTGTCATTCTTCACTCTTCAGATAAGGGCGAAACCTGGGAGATACAAAATTATCAACCTGATCTTCAACGCCCGTTTTTAGATGTATTTTTCTTTGATGATAAGCAAGGTATCGCTACAGGTGCCTATGGCCTGTTTTATCGTACTTTAGACGGTGGGAAGACGTGGGCTGCGGAGCGTCATGCCAGCCTGCTTGACCCCATGGATCAAGAATATCTCGAAGAGGTTCGCAAAGAAGACGAGGCGTTTTATCAACAAGAACTTGAATCTATATTACCCCACCTTAATCGCGTTACCCTTGACGGTGATACGCTTTACCTTGCGGGCGAAGCAGGTTTGCTTGCCAAAAGTACCGATATGGGACAGTCGTGGGAGCGCTATTTTGTTGATTACACAGGGTCATTCTTCGATATTAAACCGTTAGATGAAAACACCGTTTTGGCGGTGGGCCTTCGCGGGAACATTTTTGTAAATAAAAACCAAGGTGAATGGGAGTACGTTCAGACCTGTTCAACCAGTACGCTTAACTCAATTCTTATTGGCTCTGAGTCGAAGGTTTATGCTTTAGGTAACAACGGAATGATGGTTAGCGCACAGCGCCCACTTCCAACTAGCATGCGTGACCCTTATGCCAACCCTTCGGATTGCAAAGCTGACGATGGCATTGTCGTATCTCAGATTAAAGATAAAGCCGCGCTTTTAAATGCCACACAGTTTAACGGTACAAGCATTGCTGTTACCGCAAATGGCATTAAAACGTTGAATTTAAAATAGGGCAGTATAAGAACAATGACCCATTTCCTTGAAAAATTAGTGTTTGGTAACCGAAAGATTGTGGTGGCGTTATTCACCATTGCGACGGTTTTTCTAGGTTACCAAGCCTCACAAATGCGCCTAGACGCAGGTTTTGAAAAAAACATTCCGCTAAATCACGAATACATGAAAACCTATATTGAGCATCGCCAAGATTTTGGTGGGGCAAATAATATTCTAGTATCCGTGTGTGATAAAAACGACAATATCTATAATCAAAACTTCTTCGATACCCTTAAGAATGTTCACGATCAGTTGTTTTTTATTAATGGTGTTAACCGTTCTCTGGTTATTTCTCTTTTTTCTCCGTCAACCCGCTTTACCGAGATTGTAGAGGGCGGATTTGCTGGCGGGCCTGTAATTCCGGCTGATTTCAATTCATCTAATCCCGAAGCCCTAGAGCTTGTTGCAGCAAACGTTGAGAAGGCCAATATTGTTGGTCGACAAGTTTCAAGCGATTACAGCTGCGCCATGGTGACAGCCCAACTGCTTGATATTGACCCTCAAACCGGTGAGCCGCTAGACACCCTAGCACTGGCAGCAGAGCTTGAAGAGCAACTTCGCGGTCAATACGAAAACGATAACACTTCTATTCATATTATCGGCTTCGCGAAAATGATTGGCGATGTGGCCGATGGCGCTAAAGATGTACTTCTATTCTTCGCCATTGCTATCGCTATCACAGCGGTTATGGTGTATTTCTTCTCGCGAAGCCTCATGCTTACCGTATTACCATTGGTTTGTTCAATTATTGCTGTTATTTGGCAGCTGGGACTTTTGACATCCATTGGTTTTGGCATGGACCCTATGTCAATTCTGGTACCTTTCCTTGTATTTGCTATCGGTGTAAGTCACGGCGTTCAAATGATTAACGCTGTAGAAAAGCAAGCAGTGACTGGTATTGGTGCGAAGCGAGCGTCTATGGCTGCATTTAGAAACCTTTTAGTTCCAGGCGGTATCGCCTTGCTATCTGATACTGTAGGCTTTATGACGCTACTGGTTATTGATATTGGTATCATTCGCGAGCTAGCCATAACAGCAAGTATGGGTGTTGCGGTAATTATACTTACCAATCTTTTATTACTTCCTGTCCTTATGAGTTTCTTAAAGCTAGACCAGAAGTATGTAGAGAAATTTGCTGGTAAGGAAAACGCCAATTCAAAATTTTGGGAAGTAATTGCTGCGTGTTCGCGTAAAAAGCCGGCGGCAATCATCTTAATTGTCACCGCTATCTTATTTGTATTCGGGCACTTCCAAGCGCAGAATATGAAAATAGGGGACTTGCATGCTGGTGCACCTGCACTTCATGAGACGTCGCGATACAACCAAGACACTTTCCTTATTACCGACAAGTACGAAGTTACGGTCGATTACATTTCCATTTTGGTAGAAACTACGCCAGAGGCATGTACATCGCATAGCGTGATGAAGGCCATGGATGACTTCCAGTGGAAAATGGAAAACGTACAAGGTGTTCAATCGGCAGTATCGTTGGCCTCGGTAGCGAAAATTGTAAATGCAGGTTACAACGAAGGTAACGTCAAGTGGCAAGTCATTCCGCGCAACCAGCAAACCTTAGTTCAAGCTATTTCTCGTGTTCCAACATCATCAGGTCTATTAAACGGCGACTGCTCGGTCATGCCTATAATCCTGTTTATGGAAGATCATAAAGCTGAAACGATTTCTCGCGTCGTTGACGCCGTTAAGTCATATCGCGCTGAATACCAAAGTGACGATATGAAGTTTAGCTTAGCGTCTGGCCCAGTCGGGGGGTAATGGCCGCAACTAATGAAGCAGTGAGTGCAGCGCAAGACCCAATGATGCTTTACGTGTTCGGTGCGGTAATTGCGCTATGTCTTATTAGTTTCCGCTCAATCAGAGCGACCTTAGTAGTGGTTATCCCACTTTACGTGGTGTCAGTATTGGCCCAAGCACTGATGACATACCTTCAAATTGGCCTCACCGTTTCTACGTTACCAGTTATCGCACTTGGCGTGGGCATCGGAGTGGACTATGGTATTTATATACTCTCTACGAAGAGCTTAATGTTGAAGAAAGGTGCGACGGTTCAAGAAGCTTATTTCGCCGCACTTAAAGAGCGTGGAAGCGCTGTTTTATTTACCGGTATTACGCTAGCAATAGGCGTGAGCACATGGGTGTTCTCATCACTTAAGTTCCAGATGGATATGGGTATACTGCTTACATTTATGTTCGTAGTAAACATGCTTGGGGCAATAATTGTACTGCCCGCACTTGCAAGATTCCTATGGTGGAATAAGAACGACCCCGGTGCATAAATTATTTTTGCATAGCTAAGCAGAAAAAAGGGCCGTTAGGCCCTTTTTTTTGGGTCTTTTTTGCATAGTTATCTATGCTGTTAATATAAGGTTAAAAATGGGCTTTCATTAGCGCCATTTATTAGAGAAAATAGTTTGGTACTCGGTACTTATACCAAGTCGGATTGGTATTACGACATTCAAAAAAGGTTAACAAATGACAGTCACCTCACAGCGACACTCAGTACTGCTAGACAATGTATTTGCACTTATCGACAAGAAAGTAGATACCAAGCAGAAGTCTCTTGTGCAGCAATTCGGACGTCTGTTGTATAAAAACATATCAAGCGATGACTTAGAAAATCGCAACGACAGCGACCTGTATGGTGCAACACTTAGTTTATGGAACGGACTAGCAAAGTTCGATAATACATCGCCTTATATTCGCGTTTTTAATCCAGAAATAGCAAAGCATGGATGGCACTCTAGTCATACGATTGTTGAAATTATCGTTTCGGATATGCCATTTTTAGTTGATTCTGTGCGTATGTTGCTGAACCGACTAAATATTACCGCTCATTTATTTCTTCATAGCCCCATTGGCATCAAGCGAGACAACTCAAACAAAGTCGAAGCGTTTGCAGAGCCGGGGAAGACTATTAATGGCGCGAGAAAAGAAACCGTTCTGTTTATTGAAATTGATACACAAACGTCGAAAAAAGACATTGATGCATTAACGCAAGAGCTTTATTCAGTGGTTGATGAAGTGTCTCTAGCCGTCAAAGACTGGCAGGGAATGACTAACACACTACAAGAAGTGATAAAAAAGAGCGCTACGTTTAATTGGCCTGTTTCTGCAGACGCGAAAAAGCAGACGAAAGCGTATTTAGAGTGGCTGGGCGACCATAACTTCACCATGATGGGCTATCGTTATTACGACGTTAAAGCTATTGAAGGTGATCATAGATGGATACCGCAAAACGATACTAGCCTTGGGTTGCTAAAAAACTCGATTAATGACCGAGAACGTTTGTTGTCTCGCTTGCCTGCTTCAGCAAGAGCCGAAGCTCTTAGCAAGAATCCGTTAATTCTAACTAAAACCAATTCACGCGCTCGCGTACACCGACCTGCCTACATGGATTACGTGGGTGTTAAAGAGTTTAATAAAGATGGTCAAGTTGTGGGAGAGCATCGTTTCCTAGGTTTGTATTCGGCTTCTTTTTACAATAATAGCGTTACCCAACTACCTATTCTTCGAGAGAAAATTAAGCGAATCTGTGAGCTCTCAGGTTTTGAACCAGGTACCCATGCCTACAAGGCCTTCGCAAACATTATTGAGACGTATCCTCGTGATGAGCTTCTTCAAACGCCGGCAGAAGAACTTGCTCAAATTGTAATGGGCATCTTTCAGATGCAAGAGCGCGGTATTTCTCGTCTGTTTATTCGAAAAGATACATTTGGCCGCTTTTTCTCATGCATGGTTTTTGTTCCAAGAGAGCGCTACAACACTGAGCTAAGAAAAGAAACACAAGCGCTTTTAAAAGCGTCCTTAGGTGCAGCAGAGGAAGTGGAATTTACTACTTTCTTCTCAGAGTCTGTATATGCCCGTACGCACTATATTGCGAGAGTCAACGACAACAACGCGGAATTCGATGTGAAGGAAATAGAGCAAAACATTATTGAGTTGACCAAAACGTGGAACGACAGACTAGCGTCAGCAATTTCAGCCGCCCACGGTGAGGCGTCAGGCAAAGCGCTAGAACGCAAGTATAACAACGCGTTCTCTCGAAGCTACATGGAACACAACCTTCCATCGGCTGCACTGGTTGATATCGGCAAACTTGAGACCCTTGACGACAACCATACCCTTGATATGTTGTTCTATCGTCCGCAAGAAGAAGGCGCCGACAGTCAGGTGGTTAAGCTTAAGCTTTTCCATCGCGCAGAGCCTATTCACTTATCAGACGTTTTGCCTATGCTTGAGAATTTTGGGTTACGCGTAATCGACGAGAGCCCATATAAAATCACATGTTCAGAAGGTGAGCGTAATTGGGTCATGGACTTCACCATGCTGCACAAAAGCGGCCAGCATTTTGACATGGAAAAGGCGCAAGTCCTGTTCCAAGACGCGTTTGCAAAGGTGTGGTACAAAACGTTAGAAGACGACGCATTCAACCGCCTTATTTTAGGCGCGAACATGACGGGGCGTAAGGTAACCGTATTGCGCGCTTATGCTAAGTACATGCGTCAAACCGGTAGCTCCTTCAGTCGTGACTATATTGCTAATACGTTAGCTAATTACCCAGACATTGCCCGTTTACTGGTGGACTTTTTCGACCAGCGCTTCAATCCGAAGAAAAAGCGTAGTGAGAAAAAAGAAGAGGCACTTTTAGACACCATCAAGGCACAACTAGACAACGTTAGTAACTTAGATGACGACCGTATAATTCGTCGTTACCTTGATATGATGTCTGCCACTTTGCGCACGAACTTCTATCAGAATGATGAAGCAGGCGATGAGAAATCTTATGTCTCATTTAAGATGATGCCTGAACTTATTCCTGAAATGCCGCTGCCTTTACCGAAATTTGAAATTTTTGTTTACAGCCCGCGGGTTGAAGGTGTGCACCTTCGAGGCGGTAAAGTTGCACGCGGTGGCCTGCGCTGGTCAGACCGTCAAGAAGACTTCAGAACCGAAGTACTAGGCCTGGTAAAAGCACAGCAAGTTAAAAATACGGTTATCGTACCGGTTGGCGCAAAAGGTGGGTTCGTCTGTAAGAATCTACCTGTAGGCCAAGGGCGCGAGGCTATTCAAGCAGAAGGTCAAGCGTGTTATCGCATCTTTATCACCAGCTTACTGGATATTACCGATAACATTGTTAACGGTGAAATTGTTCCACCTAAAGATGTAGTTCGCCTTGACGATGACGACCCTTACTTGGTGGTTGCGGCCGACAAAGGAACGGCTACGTTCTCTGATATTGCTAACGGTATCGCAGAAGACTTTGGCTTTTGGTTAGGTGATGCGTTTGCCTCTGGTGGTAGCATTGGGTACGACCATAAGAAAATGGGTATCACTGCTCGTGGCGGCTGGGAATCAGTTAAACGCCACTTTAGAGAGATTGGCATAGACTGCCAGACCACTGATTTCACCTGCGCGGGTGTGGGTGATATGGCGGGCGATGTGTTTGGCAACGGTATGCTGCTTTCAGAGCATACCCGTTTGATTGCTGCATTTAACCACATGCACATTTTCTTCGATCCCAACCCGGATGCAGCTGCGAGTTACAAAGAACGCCAACGCCTGTTCGAAAACCCACGCCTTAGCTGGGAAGACTACGATAGCAAGCTGATATCGAAAGGGGGCGGTGTATTTAGTCGTGCGTCAAAATCTATAAAACTAAC
The DNA here is from genome assembly GCF_902705815.1 of Alteromonas infernus. Taxonomy (NCBI): domain Bacteria; kingdom Pseudomonadati; phylum Pseudomonadota; class Gammaproteobacteria; order Alteromonadales; family Alteromonadaceae; genus Alteromonas; species Alteromonas infernus. Next base: position 30,606 of record NZ_CACSIG010000005.1, on the reverse strand, counting down.
GCCTGAAATGAAAAAGTGGTTAGGCACACGTCAGTTAACGATGACCCCTAATGAACTTATTCATAACATTCTAAAGATGCCAGTAGATCTTCTTTGGAATGGCGGTATTGGTACCTACATTAAGAGCAAAAAAGAATCGCATTCTGAAGTAGGCGATCGCGCCAACGACGACTTACGCGTTAATGGCCGCGATGTTCAAGCGAAAATTGTAGGCGAGGGTGGTAACCTTGGCCTAACCCAATTAGGTCGAATTGAATATGCCGCAAACGGCGGTCGTGTTAATACCGACTTTATTGACAACGTAGGTGGCGTCGACTGCTCAGATAACGAAGTAAATATTAAAATATTGCTTAATAGTTTGGTTAACGACGGTGAGCTAACCCTTAAGCAGCGCAATAAGTTGCTTTACGATATGACCGACGATGTTAGCGAAATTGTACTTAAAGATTGCTATCGCCAAACCCAGTCTATCTCCATTACCGAGCTAGCTGGCGTTAAGCAGCTAAAAGAGCAACTTCGCTTCATCCACGGCTTAGAGCGCGAAGGCCAGTTAAACCGCGAACTAGAGTTTATTCCAAGTGATGATGAAATATCAGACCGCGTGGCGACCGATCAAGGTTTGACGCGCCCCGAGCTGAGCGTTTTGATTGCTTACGGAAAAATGGTGCTTAAAGACGCACTCAATATTCCTGAAATTACTGACAATGCTTACCACGGCAAGCTATTAGTAGAAGCGTTCCCCAAAATACTGCGTGAGAAGTTCGCTACACACATGCAGCAACACCCGCTTCGAAGCGAAATCATTGCAACGAAATTAACCAACAATATGGTTAATGACATGGGCCTTAACTTTGTATTTAGAATGCAAGAAGAAACGGGTGCCAGCGTCAGCGAAATTGCCAATGCCTACGCTATTGTGCACGGTATCTTCAACATGAAGACCTTGTGGGCGCGTATAGAAGAATTAGACAATGCAATTCCAGCAAAACTTCAGCTTAAAATGCTAGATGAAGCGCGCAGAATAATGCGTCGCGCGTCGCGTTGGTACATTCGACACGGCAATAAGTCGCAAAGTATCGAAGAGGCAATTGAAAGCTATCGCGGCACCTTTGATATTCTTTCTAAGAATTTGCAGCACTATTTAGTGGAAAGTGAGTACAAACAGCTTGAAGCTGCCACCCAACAATATATTGATAAGGGTGTGCCACAAGATATCGCCTATCAAGTGGCGAGCTTCTCGAATATGTTCTCTAGTTTCGACCTGGCTCAAATTGTGGAAGCAGACAAGCACGATACGGATGTTGTTGCTAAGCTTTATTATCAACTGGGCTCTCGTTTAGAACTGCATTGGTTCTTAGATCAGATTAACAATCAGGCTGTAAGTAACCATTGGCAAGCGTTAGCACGTGCCTCATATCGAGAAGAGCTTGATTGGCAACAGCGCTCTATCGCCGCTAACTTATTAGCATCACGTGGGGATATAAGCGACGCTGATCAAATTTTAGATGAATGGATTGAAAGCAATCAGGTACTACTTAAGCGCTGGTATCACATGATGTCAGAGTTTAAGACCAGTACGACACACGAATTTGCGAAATTTTCTGTCGCTTTACGTGAATTGATGCTTTTAAGCGTGAAGTCTAACCATTAGAATAGGCGCACCTTAAAGATATAAGCCCTGTTTAGCAGGGCTTTTTTTTAGCGAGCGATCGAAACCACCATGCAATCCCTAGTGCAAAAATTTCTACTTCAGTGTGAGCCTGAAAAAAGTCACGATTTCACCATTAACTGGTTAAACAAGACCCAACATACACCGCTGAAATGGATTTACAGCGCACCCACAGTCAAAAAGCCTGTCACTGTGGCTGGCATGACATTCGATAACCCGATTGGCCTTGCTGCTGGTCTGGATAAAAACGGGGACTGTATTGACGCATTTGCAAGTATGGGTTTTGGTTTCGTTGAAATTGGTACGGTTACACCACGGCCGCAGCCGGGTAATCCGAAGCCTCGTTTGTTTAGAATTCCTGAAAAACACGCCATTATTAACCGCATGGGGTTTAATAATAAAGGTGTCGATCATCTTATCGAGCAAGTTAAAAAAGCGCAGTTTAAGGGCCCGATTGGCATTAACATAGGTAAGAACAAAGACACTGAAGAGGCCAATGCCCTCGATGATTACCTGATTTGTTTAAACAAGGTTTATCCCTATGCCAGTTATGTAACCATCAATATCTCCTCGCCAAATACACCGGGGCTTAGAAACCTTCAATACGGTGAAGCGCTAGATAAGTTACTTGTCGGCCTTAAAGCTGCACAAGAAACCCTTACACAAACGCACAGTAAATATGTGCCGCTTTTTATTAAAATAGCACCAGATTTAAGTGACGTAGAAATTGAAAGCATTGCTGCTTCACTTATAAACAGTAAGATGGATGGCGTTATTGCAACGAACACCACTTTATCGCGAGATGCAGTACAAGGCCTGAAACACGCCGATGAAATGGGTGGCCTAAGCGGCTCGGTCATGACAGATATGAGCCTAGAGGTGACGCGTAAGCTAAATAAAGCGTTAGATCGCGCTATTCCTATAATTGGTGTAGGCGGTATAGACTCCCCAAAGGCGGCGCAGGCACGTCTAGATGCGGGGGCTTCGCTTGTTCAGGTTTACTCGGCTTTTATTTATCAAGGCCCGTCACTCGTTAAACGCATCGTAAACGCGTTATAATACCCCCGAAACCAATTTCTCATGTACGTGTTTATATGATTTAAGCACGTACATAAACTACAGGTACATGAATGAATACTATTCTGGTTACGACCAGTCGCGGTCTTGACGAACTATTAAAACAAGAAGTGCTAACTCTTTGTCCAGACGCTCAGATAAAGCAAGGACCAGGCACTATACAGTTTGAAGGTAGTAAGGAAGACGCTTACAAACTTTGTTTGTGGTCGCGTTTAGCAAATCGCGTGATCTGGGTGTTAGCATCGGGCAAAGCGGGTGATGCTGAAGCACTTTATAACACAGCAATGGGTATCGACTGGCAAATGCAGATGGATTCACGTCATACGTTATCTGTACAGTTTATTGGAACCAACTTCGCTATCAAAAATACCCAATTTGGTGCGGTTCGCGTAAAAGACGCCATTGTTGACTCTTTCGTTGAGCAAGGTCTGCCTCGCCCGTCGGTAGAGCGAAAAACGCCAGATATCTCGGTTTACGCAAGGCTACATCGCGATAACGTGATTTTAGGCATTGATTTAGCTGGAGCAAGTTTGCACCAGCGCGCTTACAGGCAGGAAACTGGTGATGCACCGCTCAAAGAGCATATCGCAAGCGCGATGCTAATGCGAAGTGGCTGGACTGAAAATACCGATGCGCCCCTGGTCGATTTAATGTGCGGGTCGGGAACCATTGCTATAGAAGCCGCCTACATTGCCCGCAATATTGCGCCGGGCATCAAGCGCTCATACTGGGGTTTTACTAAGTGGCTTGGTCATGAAGCGACGTTGTGGGATAGCCTACTTGAAGATGCAATTTCGGTGCAAAAGCCAAGCTGTGGTGGCGGTATATACGCCGGTGATTTTAGCCGCAAAATGGTGGCCATTGCCAAAGCAAATGCCGATTTTGCAGGCGTATTCAACGATATTTCTTTTTCTCAGCAAGACGCTACGAAATCGTCTCCACCTGTGGCTACAAGAGGCTATGTGGTGTCTAACCCACCATACGGCGAGCGTTTAGGTGAATTAACGTCGCTCATCCCGCTTTTTAGCGATTGGGGTAAGCGCTTTAAAGAAGCCTGGAAAGGCTGGCATGTATCGCTGCTTAGCAGCAACCGTGACTTGCTACGGGTGTTGAAGCTTCGCGCAACCAAAGACTATGCCATGAATAACGGTAAGTTAGAATGTCGCTTAGCTAACTATGTGTTAGATGAACAAAACACCGTTCAATTTAGTGAAGATGCGGGCAATCACGAATTTGCCAACCGTTTAAAGAAAAACCTGAAACGCATGAAAGGCTGGGTCAAGAGCGCCAATACTAACTGCTATCGCATATACGATGCCGACTTACCTGATTACAATGTAGCGGTGGATAGGTATGGCGACTGGTTGGTCGTACAAGAATACGCTCCGCCGAAAACGGTATCTGAAGACAAGGCCCGTAAACGCCTTCAGGAAGTGTTACTTCACCTGCCAGCCGTAACCGGCGTTTCGCCTAAAAATATTGCGCTAAAAGTACGTGCTCAGCAAAAGGGCACCAATCAGTACGAGAAATTTAATCAATCTGGCGAAATGATGGAAGTGTTCGAAAATGACGCACGTTTTCTCGTAAACCTAACCGACTACTTAGATACCGGGCTTTTCCTGGACCATCGAAACACACGCCAAAAGGTAAAAGCCTTATCTCAAGGTAAAGACGTGCTGAACCTGTTTTCTTATACGGGGAGCGTATCAGTGTTTGCGGCTATGGGTGGCGCAAAATCAGTTACCACGGTAGATATGTCTAACACCTACCTGGATTGGGCGAAAAAGAATGTCGCGCTTAATAAACTAAGCGGTCCTCATGCCTTTATCCAGGCTGATTGCACAACATGGCTTGGTACGCATAAAGGCAAATACGATTTGATTTTTATCGACCCACCGTCGTTTTCAAATTCAAAGCGCATGCAAAATACGTGGGATGTGCAGCGTGACCATGTGAAAATGCTCACCGACGCTAAGGCCTGCTTAAAAGAGCAGGGGACAATCATTTTCTCTAACAACAAGCGCGGTTTTAGGCTTGATGAAACTGCGGTTAAAGCACTTGGTTTACAGGTAGAAAATATTACCAAGGAAACCATACCCGAAGACTTTGCTCGTAAGGGCAAAATTCACCAGTGCTGGGTGTTGCGTTCATGAAGATATACTTCTATACCGGTCCGCAGTGCAGTTTATGTGATTTAGCCGATATCGAACTTGCGCGCACATCCAGGTTTTCTTCGCTTACCATAGAGAAAGTGAACATTCGAAATAGCACCGAACTGTATCATTTGTACGGTGCGCGTATTCCCGTGTTGAAGCGTGATGATAATAATAAAGAAATTGGTTGGCCATTTTCCGCCGCCGATTTAGAGGAGTTTCTTCAGTGAGCATTTTGCAGTTAAAAAACATCACTGTCATTTATGGAAATCCGCCGCTTTTAGACGGCGTTGAACTTGTCGTGCAGCCAAAAGAGCGGGTTTGTCTAGTTGGCCGAAATGGCAGCGGCAAATCTACCCTGATGAAAGTTATTGCCGGTGATGTTATCGCCGACGATGGGCAACGCATCATCGAAAATAACACGGTCATCGCTCGATTAGAGCAGGACCCGCCGCAAACCACAGACGTCACCTTGTTTGACTATGTCGCCGAAGGGCTATCAGATGTAGGTGAAACCTTAAAAGACTACTTTCACCAAACCCGAATTGTGGGTGAGGACCCAAGCGAAGCAAATTTAAACAAGCTTCAGCGTTTGCAGGAACAATTAGAGGCAAGAGACGCGTGGCAGTTTGAGCAGCAAATTGAGCAAACGCTAACAATGCTGAAACTGGACCCAGAAATTTCGTTATCTACGCTATCTGGGGGATGGCGCAGAAAAGCAGCCCTCGCGAGAGCCCTTGTTCGCCAGCCAGACTTATTGCTGTTAGATGAACCAACAAACCATCTTGATATCGAAATGATACGCTGGCTTGAGACAAGCCTGAGTAACTATCAAGGTGCGATAGTATTTGTGAGCCACGACCGTGCATTTATTCGTGCAATGGCTACACGCATTGTGGACCTCGATAGAGGTACGGTAACCAGCTACCCCGGCAACTATGAAACCTACTTAGAGAAAAAGCAGCACGACCTCGATGTTGAAGCCTCTCAAAATGCGGAATTCGATAAAAAGCTAGCACAAGAAGAGGTATGGATCCGTCAAGGTATCAAAGCGCGCCGAACACGTAATGAAGGCCGGGTACGTGCCCTCAAAAAGTTACGAGAAGAACGCAGAGCGCGGCGTGCGGTACAAGGGAATGCTGTGGTTAATCAGCACCAAGGGGCTCGCTCTGGAAAGATGGTGTTTGAGGTTAAAGATTTAAGCTACAGCATTGAAGGTAAACCTATCGTCAAAGGCTTAAATTTAAATGTACTTCGTGGCGACAAGTTGGCGTTAATTGGCCCTAACGGTAGTGGTAAGAGTACGCTAATAAAACTGCTTTTAGGCGAGTTACAACCGGATTCGGGTAATTGTAAGCAAGGCACAAATTTGGAAGTTGCTTATTTCGATCAGCATCGTCACGGTTTAGACTTAGAAAAATCAGTGATTGACGCCGTGGGTGATGGCAAGCGCGACCTTATGGTTAACGGCCATCCCCGTCATGTAATTAGCTACCTGCAAGATTACCTATTTACGCCAGAACGCGTAAATGCGCCTGTGAAGTCACTTTCAGGCGGAGAGAAGAACCGCTTAATGTTAGCGAAACTCATGCTGAAGCCCAGTAATGTACTGGTGCTCGATGAACCAACTAACGACCTTGACGTTGAAACCTTGGAAATGCTCGAAACCTTACTGAACGAGTATGCCGGTACCGTGCTTTTAGTGAGCCACGATAGGGAATTTGTTGATAACGTTGCTAACAGTAGCGTGGTATTTGAAGGCAACGGTTTGTTAAGGGAATTCATTGGGGGTTTCACTGACGTAGAAAACTGGTATAAAGAGCAACAAGAAAAACGTCAGCAAATTGAAAAGGACGAAAAAGCCAAGGTAAAGAATGAAACTAATTCAGGTTCACATAGTCCTAGTGCTAAGTCTTCTCCACGTAAGACGAAAAAGCTATCATACAAAGATCAGCGTGAACTCGAGTCTTTACCTAAAGCGTTAGAAGCGCTAGAGGAAGAGCTAGAGGTCATGCAAGAAAAAGTCAACGATCCCGACTTTTTTAAACAAGACAGCGATACCACTGCCAAGGCATTAGCCGAACTGGCGGAAAAAGAAGAATTACTTTCCCAGAAATATGCGCGCTGGGATGAACTAGAAAGTATGCTGGAAGATAATCAGCAGTAAATAGGATTTTAAATGAAACGAACTCAGCTTGCCGCCGCCGTTCTGTTGGCAACAGGAAGTGTTTCGGCATTCGCCGCGACCTATTCAGTGACGCCTCTTCCTTTACAGGATACCGCTAGAAACAATTTTGCTCGCTCAATTGATAACGCAGGCAAAATGCTGTCTGTGGTTCAACTTGAATACAATCCGCCGATTGACGTTGAGCAACTTGAAGAAGACACCACCTTCTTTGACGTCAGTGGCGATAGCTTAGAGAATGAAGAAGATGCACGACAAGGCGTGTTTTCAGATATTGATTACACGACTATCGTAAATTACCTGCTGCAAAATACCACTGCGACCACAGGTCAAAAGCTTGCTACCTTCAGAACTTATGTGACCGATACGCAAGATATCTCGCTAGTACCAGGCCTTGATGAAGTAACAGATAAGTTCGATGATTATACTCGGTCTGTCGAGGTCACAGGCAGAGATAGCTTAAATGGCAACTTTATTGTTGGTGATTCGACGGGGCTAGTAGTACTAGACCCGTATGAAAACGAAGATGGCGATACGATAAACTACACGTACCGCGAATCGGCAGAGCAAGGTTTTGTTCAAGCGTCAGGTGAAACAAAAGTTCTGCCAGCCATTGACACAACAGCAGGCGGTTTCTCTTCAGCACGTGCAATAAACGCTAATTTGCAGGTAGCTGGGTTTAGTACCGTAAGCTTTCGAGATGATGTCGATGACGCTATAGAAACCTGTACTGATGACGAACTGCGTGGAGACCAGTCTGAAGGCCGTTGTTTGTTTACCGTTTATAATGGCAATTTTGCGGTACCGCGTATTTCTAGCTACTACATCAACACGTCATCAAACTATTTGCCTGGCTTTGTTTTACTCTCTGAAGTAAACGCAACTATTTGGCAAATAGACGTAAATGGCGATGTGGTAAGCACTGAAACTTACCCGCTGCTGTTCGAGCCAGATGAAGACGATGAACGTCACTATTTCACCTATGCCTATGACATTAATAATCAAGGTATCGCCGTTGGAGAAGGGCTAACGGGTGACAGAGTTACTATTACTCGCCCTAACGCTTCAGGCCTTAGCGAAAGCGAGCGTGTAGCAACCGTTTTCAGAGATGGCGAAACCATTGAGCTTCTTCCAAGAGAAGAAAATCTTCTCAGCCAAGCCATTGCCATTAATGATGAGAACTGGGTAACAGGGGCAGTACTGCGCTCGCAAAGTGATATCGCTCGTTCGCGCTTATTTGTATATAACTTAGATACCCAAGAGCAACACTACCCATCAGGCTTTTTCTCAAGCGCTGGTGTAACGGCCAACGCAATAAACAACAATAATGTTGTTGTGGGTAAAGCCGATGTCGATGCGACAAGCGATACCCTGCGAGAGACGGCAGCGTTCATGTATAACATCGATACTGAAGAGTTTATCGACTTAAATGATTTAGTGTCATGTGATAACAGCTATGAGTTGTTAGAAGCTGTAGACATTAACGATGACAATGAAATTATTGCTAATGCACGTATTAAAGCTACAAGTAAGTATGTAACGGGTGCTGACATTATCAACACTGACGGTGAAACCGTAGAAGTCGATACTGTCGTAGCGGTAAAATTATCACCTATCGCTAATGGCTCTATTGATGAGTGCGAAATTCCAGAAGATGAGCAACCGTTCGAGCGTAGCGGTGCTTCAACGGGCTGGTTAGCTTTCTTCGGCCTATTTGCAGCAACGTTTATGCGTAGACGTGTTAAAAAATAGTTGAATAGTGGCTTAAACTTTAATCCACCTTTAAAAGCCGCACCTACGCGGCTTTTTTTATGCCTAAAAAATACAAATTGCGACATATTTATGCATAAAAAATGTAACATAAATTTCATAGAAACTTCATCTATTTAAAGTTTGTCAAGGCCTTTAATTTTTTATTTTTCTTGAACCATTTAGTTAATTGCACTATCAAAGTAGTGTACGCAATCACTTTTCCGGCACTATCAAGTGAAATGATGTAGAGCGCTCGAGAAAATGATTTGTTGTACGTCCAACAAACGAAAGAGGCTAATCAATGAAAAGACAAAAAAGAGATAAACTGACACGTGCTCACGCAAAAGGCTATCAAGCTGGTATTAGCGGTCGTGCAAAGGAAAATTGTCCATTTCAGCAAAACGATGCACGTTCACAGTGGTTAGGTGGATGGCGCGAGGCAGTAGAAGATAGGCACTTAGGATTAAGTGTTAAATAACACTTCTCTTTTATCAACTGATTATGCAAAAGGAAAGCCCCTGAAAAGGGGCTTTTTCGTGTTTGATAGCGCTTTGAACTAACTAACGTTTTAACTAGAAGTTAGAGGTATCTTGGAAAAGACCAACTTTAAGATCTTTCGCTACATAAATCTCGCGACCATCAACTTCAACTGTACCGTCGGCCATTCCCATAAATAACTTGCGTTTGATTACGCGTTTCATGGTGATTTTGTATGTTACCTTCTTAGCTGTGGGTAGTATTTGACCGGTGAATTTTACTTCACCCACACCTAGTGCTCGGCCTTTACCCGGGCCGCCGCTCCAGCCTAAGAAAAAGCCCACTAATTGCCACATTGCATCTAAACCAAGGCATCCTGGCATGACCGGATCGCCTGGGAAGTGGCAATCAAAAAACCATAAGTCAGGCGTGATATCCAATTCAGCGATAATTTCGCCTTTGCCATGTTCGCCGCCGTCTTCAGTAATTGAAACGACGCGGTCCATCATAAGCATATTCGGTGCGGGAAGTTGGCTGTTACCCGGACCAAACATTTCGCCACGGCTACATGCTAGTAAATCTTCTCTGTTAAAACTATTTTTCTTCTCTGACATTCCCAACTCGTTGTTGTTTTTAAAGTGACGGTGTTAATTTAGCGAACACTTGTACGCCAAACAACTCTGAACAGTCATTTTTCTGAAGAAAAGCGCGTGCTAATATAGTTTAGTGACTTTAGCCCGTACAAATATCGCTCTACAAGCGCAATATTTAAACAGCCATTACCCTAAGCTCTACCATAACGTAACTTTGTGTGAAAACTATGACAGAACAAACAACAAAAAAGCCCCAAAAAAAAAAGTCAGACAGATAGAGCAAAAGCCAATGCTGATAAACAGCGTCGTTTTAGAGAAAGACAAAAAGAAGCTGGTAAAAAGCTAGTTAGGGGCTATGTTAGCCCAGAAGCGAAAGCGTGTTACGATGAAATCCGTGAAAAAACAGGCTGGACTGACAGCGAGGCTATGTCTAATGCCATGCGCTTAATGTACGCCTCTTATAAGTGTGGGCAAATTAAGCTGTTAACCGAATGGCTTCGAAAAAATAACCGCTAGTGGTTTTGAGTCGTCTTGGACTTAAACCACGCTCGGCTGGGGCTATTTTGCATTGTATGACGATGTATGATGCGCTTCGCTTCTTTTATAACATCATCTCGCTCCCGGTAATCCCACAAGCGTTTGGCGGTCGCGCGGTTGTGTTGAGCTATGTCCACAATAGGGGCGATATAGTCACGGTCGAGGGCAAAGTCGAACATTTGCGCTTCAAGCGGTAACAGCGAATAAGGCGCATGTACCGCGTCACTGGGCAGTGAACCAAGCTCAGGTACCCACTTTTTGATGAACTCACCCTCTGGATCTAGCTTTTTAGACTGAGACGCAGGGTTGTATAGGCGAACCGTGTGAATACCGGTCACGCTTGCTTGCATTTGAATTTGAGGGTAGTGAATACCTGGTTCAAAGTCCAAAAACTGCGTAGCAAGATAGTGGGCAGCCTTGATCCAATGTACATTTAAATGATGGCATAAAAAGCTTGTTACCATGGCACGCATGCGAAAGTTGAGATACCCAGTTTGCCTAAGTGCACGCATGCAGGCATCAACCAAAGGATAGCCCGTTTGACCAATACTCCAGTGGTAAAAGCGACGTTCTGCTTCCGGCCCGTCTATGTAAGGGAAGTTTTCATATGCGCTGTTCATAGGGCGCCATTCAATACTATGTTCACTTTCAAATTTTTGAATAAAGTGGCAATGCCAGTGTAACCTTGATGTTAACGCGGACAGGGCACGGCTCCAGCGCTTTTTCTCGTGTATTGGCAACGCTCGTTTCTTATGTTTTTGGCGCTGTACACTTTGATACACTTGCTTAATCGAGATATTGCCCCAAGCAAGGTATGGGCTCAAACGAGAACAAGCACGCCTTGCGTACTCGGGCTTAGAAATGTGTTGGTGATAGTACTGACCGCGATCATTAAAAAAGTCCTTAAGTACTTGCCACGCTCGCCGTTCGCCACCGGGCTGCATTGCGCTAAAATCTATAAGGCCGTCTTCGGATAAAACGCCACAGTATTTTGACAGGTAATCCTTATTTATATATTTTTTTGCCGCATATAAAGCAGAAACCTCACTCAGTGTTAGCGACGCTTTTTGTATATCAACATGCACATTCCATTTAACCCAATTTACACGCTTTAGGTCGTAATCATAGGTGCTTTCAGCAAAATACTCCTCCCAGTTAGCTTGCCACTGCGCTCGATGAGGCAATCCTCTTATTACCGCGCCACATTTTGCTTCCAAAAAGGGGATGCGCCTATTATTCAGATAGTTAGCGACCCGTAAGTCGCGGTTATACGTAACCTTTAAACCTATTTCCTGGTAACTTCTAACCGCGTTAATCGTGTAAAACCGTGAAATAAAGGCTAGGGCATCAACGGCCTCCATATGCAGCGTTAGTACGTTGACATGTTCTGGCAGTTGACCATTTATATCGTCGATACTTTGCTGAATAAAGTGCCAGTGACGCACGCTCATGTGCGGTTCTTCTATTAATGACGGTTCCCAGCAATAAAGTAAGAGAATACGTTCATTAGATGCGACAGCACGAAAAAGGGGTTCATGGTCTCGCAAGCGAAGATCTCGCTTTAACCATATTATTGTAATAGGCGGTTTAGTGTTGTCGCTCAACATACAGCTAGGTACTACAACCACGCCTTACGAAAGCGACCATCGGGGTCATATATTTCCGTTTGTTTTTGTAAATTGAATTGCCTGTGTCCACGAGGGTCGCTTCCAACGCCAGCAAGGTAAAGCCAGTTTCCCCAGTTACTTCCCACGTCATAGTCAATAAGCTGATGTTCAAACCACGCTGCACCATATCGCCAGTCTTGGCGTAATTCATGAACAAAACAACTTGCTACTAGCTGGCGGCCTCGATTTGACATGTAACCGGTTTCGGCAAGTTGGCGCATGCATGCATCTACAATGCGATAACCTGTTTCTCCTTTACACCAGCGAGAGAAGGTTTCCGGGTCGTGACAGGTGGTGGGCTTTCTACCTTGTATACCACTAATACGAAACCACTTAGCACCATACTTGCACTGTAACCAATGGAAAAATTCTCGCCATAACAACTCAAAATATACCCAGTATGTTGAGTCGTTTTTCTCTATGGTTTGTTCAAAGCGCTGAACTTGTCTTATAACTTCGCGCGCTGACAGAGACCCATTCGCTAGCCACGCTGAAAGTTTAGTACTGTCTTTCCACGTATCTAAGGTGTTCCGAGTTTCTTTATACGTTGCCGCTGCCTTCCAATCGAATAGGTAGGTTTCTAAATGGTTAAGTGCGGCCGACTCCCCCCCAATAAATGATGAAGGCGAGGGCTTAGGTAAACTCAACTCGATGTCTAAAATATACTGCTTATCAATATTAGGCATAAACCCGTCTGGTAATTGGGCGATGCGCTCTAGAACAGGTAACGGTGTACAGTGCTTTTCTACTTTTCTACGGAACGGACTGAAAACATCAGGCATGTCTTCAATATCAAAAGGTAATACTTCGGCGTCAAATAGCCCAAACGTTGGCGTTTCAATAACCCTAAGCGTGTTGAAAAAGCGCTTTACTGTATTGAGTTGGGCAGTTTCATCGAAGCCACAATGCTGACTTACTCCTAAATGCGTGTACCCGCCGGCATTGAGCAACTGCACTATACATTCAGCAGTATTACCCTTGAGAATAAGGAGTTCATGACCTCGTTGATTAAGTTGCTGTTTTAAATCACTTAAGGTTTGTAATAAAAAAGTATGCCGGTGTTTTCCCATTGGTGAAAAAACCGAAAGCGGCATCATCAAAGCATTTGTCATCTAAGATATAGGTGAATGTCACTTGAGAAACCGCTGTGCATAGTTCAGCAATAGCGGGCTGGTCATGAAGTCTTAAATCATGTCGAAACCAAAAAACACCTCTTTGAACATCACTCAAGCCTGCATCTTCAATCTGTTGATTTATCATACTATTTTAATGGTACTTTTTATTTATTTACCGGATCCTGAATCCGGTTTAAGGCGTAATAGTTAAAATACGATAAATATTAGAAATAAGTGCAATATCTGAGGAAAAAAAGTGACCGTTCCTGTAAGCATTATGTGGTTTAGACAAGACCTTCGCGTAAAAGACAACCCTGCATTGAATGCAGCGTGTGACATGGGAAAAATCGTTCCCATCTACATATTTGATGAAAGTGCGCCAGATGGCAGAATGCCTGGCGGTGCAAGCAAGTGGTGGCTTCACCATTCGTTAAAATCTTTAAACAAACGGCTGAACGGTCATCTACAAATTTTTAAAGGCGATCCACAAACTCTCATTCCAAAGCTCATGGAGTCCTTTAATGCATCGTCTATCTTTTGGAACCGGTGTTACGAGCCATGGCAAATTAACCGTGACAAAGCCATTAAAAAGTCACTTCTAGATAGTGACTACGAGGCGCATAGCTTTAACGGTAGTTTATTGTGGGAGCCAATGAAGGTACTCAAAAAAGATGGTACGCCTTATCGAGTTTTTACCCCTTACTACAAAAATGGCTGTCTACAGATTGAAGAGCCACGCTACCCGAAGGCACCTCCAGCACGTATTACCTATGCAGATGTTGACGATAACAGCGATGGCTTAGCCGCGTTAGCGTTGCTTCCCACCATAAAATGGGATGATACCATTGCCAAGGAGTGGACGCCTGGCGAAGATGGCGCGGCAGATAATCTGTCTGACTTTATTGAAAACTCAGCACGAAGGTATAAAGACGGCAGAGACATTCCTTCGGCGAAAGGAACTTCACGACTGTCACCGCATTTACATTTTGGCGAAGTGTCACCAAACCAAGTTTGGTATGCCATAAAAGATAGGTTCGGGACTAGCGAAGACAAAAGTATCGAGACTTATCTCAGTGAACTTGGTTGGCGAGAATTCAGCTATTACCTTCTGTTTCACTTTCCTACGCTACCGAATAAAAACTTCAACGATAAGTTTGATAAATTTCCATGGCGTACTGACGCAAAAGCGCTAAAAGCGTGGCAAACCGGTAATACAGGAATTCCTATTGTTGATGCGGGTATGCGTGAACTGTGGCAAACAGGCTACATGCACAACCGCGTTCGCATGATTGTGGGATCATTTTTAGTCAAAAATTTGTTATTGAGCTGGCATGAAGGTGAACGCTGGTTTTGGGATACCTTACTTGATGCCGACTTAGCCAGTAATAGCGCTAGTTGGCAATGGGTAGCAGGCTCAGGGGCAGATGCCGCACCGTACTTCAGAATTTTTAATCCCATCCTCCAAGGTGAAAAGTTTGATAAGAAAGGCGGCTATGTTCGTCAATATTGCCCCGAACTAAATGGACTGTCTGATAAATACATCCACAAGCCCTGGGAAGCACCATCTGCTATATTGAAAGAGGCGGGTGTTGAGCTTGGTAAGGATTACCCTAAGCCTATTGTTGATTTAAAGGCATCACGCCAGCGAGCACTAGACGCGTTTCAAACATTAAAAGAGTAGGGAATGGCAGCACTTATTTTAGTCCTAGGTGACCAGCTCACCGACTCATTACCAGTAATAGCGGGCGCCGTAAAAAGCAAAGACACCATTCTTATGGCAGAAGTGCGGGAAGAAGCTACCTATGTAAAGCATCATAAAAAGAAGATCGCTTTCCTGTTTAGTGCCATGCGTCATTTTGCTGAACATTTGCGCGACAATAACTATCAGGTTAACTACGTCCACTATACCGATGAAGGCAACCAGGGTGATTTACTTGCACAAGTAAAGCATACGTTAAATCGGCAGCACTTTGATGAAGTTAAGGTAACTGTGCCTGGGGAATATCGGCTGCTTAAAAGCATGCAGCAGTGGCAAAATCAACTAGGTATACCCGTTACTATTTGCGAAGATAATCGCTTTTTCTCTACCCCCAATGAATTTAGTGAATGGGCCGATGGAAAAAAGCAGCTTCGCATGGAGTTCTTTTATCGGGAAATGAGGCGCAAGCACAATGTGTTGATGGATGGTAAAAACCCTATTTGGGGGGAAATGGAACTATGACGCGCAAAATCGCGAGTCTATGCCTGAAACCCAAAAGGTGCCAAAACACACCACATTCGCTATTGACGATATTACTTCAGATGTTATCGAATTAGTAAAAAGTGAATTCAGCGAACATTTTGGCGATATTGATAATTTTCACTTTGCGGTCACGCGAAAAGATGCACTCAGCGTTTTGAACAGCTTCATCGAAGAGAGGCTACCAAATTTCGGTCAGTATCAAGACGCTATGGTCGAGGGAAAGCCTTGGCTTTATCATTCACATATCGCGTTCTACTTAAACTGTGGCCTTCTTACACCGAAAGAAGCCATTCAAGCCGCCGAACAAGCCTACCACGCAGGGCAAGTGCCGCTAAATTCTGCGGAAGGGTTTATCCGACAAATTCTGGGATGGCGCGAGTATGTTCGCGGTTTCTATTGGCACTTCATGCCTAACTTGAAGACCGATAATTACTTCGATAATAGTAGAGCGTTACCTTCTTTTTTCTTGGGATGCGCAGACCAACATGAACTGTATGCGTCAGTGCATTAAAGAGACTCAGCAAAACGCCTATGCTCATCATATTCAACGGCTAATGGTAATAGGCAATTTCAGCTTGTTAACCGAACTGAGCCCTGAAGAGGTACAAGCTTGGTATTTGCTGGTTTATGCCGATGCTTATGAATGGGTTGAACTGCCCAATGTCGCGGGAATGATTTTGTACAGCGACGGTGGAAACTTAGCAAGTAAACCCTACGTCGCAAGCGGGAGCTATATCAACAAAATGAGTAACTACTGCAAAAACTGTGGCTATCAGGTTTCGAAGAAAACGGGACCAAAAGCTTGCCCCTTCAACTATCTTTATTGGCATTTTATTGATAAGCATAAAGAAAAGTTAAGTAACAATCACCGTATGGCAATGATTTATAAGACCTATGGGCGGATGAAAGAAGAAAATATAGAAACCATGAAACAGGACGCCACGATATTTCTATCAAAGCTAACTAAAAATGAAGAAGTCTGACTTACCTACCAAAATCTGCCCGGTCTGTGATAGGCCATTCACATGGCGCAAGAAGTGGGAAAGAGATTGGGAGAATGTGAAGTACTGCTCCAAACGTTGTGCTTCTGCGAAAAAGCCAAGGTGAATCAAAAATAGAGTAACGCACGTATCAAGAGAATCGAACAATAAGAGTAAAAGAATGGAAGCCCCAATTACCGTAGACAAATTAAGATTTCTCATTTACAGCTTTAAAGAGAAGTTGTGGTTGAAGCCGCTTGTATTTTGTGTGCTATCACTTATCGCTGTATTTATCGCAAAGGTTGCCGATGGCACGTCAGTTGCTGAACATATTCCTGAAATAAAGTCTGAAACTGTAGAGACATTACTGTCAATCATGGCGTCTAGCATGATGGTAATTGCCACATTCTCTGCAGGAACTATGGTTAACGCTTATGCTTCAGCCAGCCAATCTTCAACGCCGCGCTCGTTAAGCCTAATTATTTCCGATGACGTTTCACAAAATGCACTGTCTGTTTTCATTGGTGCATTCATTTATAGTGCTGTTGGCATTACTGCTATAAACCACGCTTTTTTCGAAAAAGCTGGGGTCTTTATCTTATTTTGTTTAACGTGCTTGGTCTTCGCTGTTGTTATTTTAACCTTTATACGTTGGGTAGACAGTGTGGCTCGATTGGGCCGTGTCGGCTCCACGTTAATAAAAGTTGAACACGCCACTGGGCGCGCCATAAGCAATAGAATTGGAGCGCCATGTTTAGGTGCAGTGCCGCAAGATGAGATAAAAGAGCAGGGGAGTCATGCTATTTACACGAATGAGATTGGCTATATTCAATTAATTGATATCGCAAAACTGCACAAGTGGGCCAAAACCAATGGTAACTTTGTAAATGTGGCCATGCTTCCGGGGGAATTTGTTACACCCGATAAGCCCATCGCATTCGTAAAGTATAATGCAGATTTCGAAGACATTATCAGCGCTTTTAAAATAGGCGAAGCCCGCTCTTTCGAAGCTGACCCGCGCTTCGGCTTTATTGTTTTAGCAGAAATCGCATCTCGTGCTTTATCACCATCAGTAAACGATCACGGTACGGCTATTAACGCCATTAGCAGTATTACTCGGCTATTACTTATTTGGTATAAAAATGCCGAACAAGATAGTCGTCAAAACGAGCGTAAAAACATTAAGCTTAAAACTCATGATAACGGCGAACCACATTATAAATATGATGCTGTATCTGTCCCGGCATTAAATGTAGATGACTTGTTTGATGATGCTTACACCAGTATTGCGCGTGATGGCGCGGCCAACATTGAAGTAGCGATACGTATTCAAAAGTCACTTAATACGATAAAAGCCTGCTTTAATCGCGTAGATAACACGTTTGTTGAGGCCGCCAATAAATTAGCAATACAAAGCTACGAACGCAGTAAAATAGCGCTAAGCTATGATGAAGACGTTAAGCGATTAGACAAGGTTTTCAAAAATGGCAGTAACGCGCAATAAATATCTGACTTATTTAATTGTAAGTTTATCAGTTTTTAATATAAACAAAGCCAGGCCATAATTGTGTTTAGTATGAGGCATGGCTTTTTCTTTTTAAGCATGAACGTATCTTAATTCAATCTCAAAACCTTTCATTTAAAGCACGGTATAAAGCGCGCTTGTCACATTCTCACTCAATCTCTATCTGAATTTCTTATCGGTCGCCGCCATGAGTAGAATTTCATACCGTGACGCTACGTGAATGAAATTAAATAATCAGGGTAATCATGCCGCACATTTTACGTAGCGTACGATTCAATTTCACGACCCAATTTATTACGCCTAAATCAAATTATCTGAGCGGTTTTAAATCAAAAGTACCGCTGTAAGTGAAACGTTCACGCACAAGCGTAAACGCCAACACAGCAGCCACGCATAAAAGTCTGTGAGTAATCACAGCCAACAAACCAACCAAATAGAGCGACATCATCGCCCTCATCGTTCACATACACAATTACGCATAATGTATATTATGTTAAATATGATATATGAATACTCTAATAAAAAGAAAATTAAAGCACTATTAATTAGTGCGTTATTAGATGTAGATATTTAAAGCGTTATGAATGGTTTACCGCTGATTAGGAATTAAAAGGTTCTGGTTATAAAACACGAGTTTAAATATAGGTTTTGTTCGTTACGTTTTATTTCTTAAATAAATCTAGCAAACCATTTATAACCGTATACTTGAGAATGAGTCCTGCTCGACAGGTTTTAAAAAGCTAATTTATAACAACCTATAGATGATTAAACGTCGCCTTTTTCAAATAAAAGGCTTCGGTTGATAATAAAGAATACAAGACTACAATCTTTGTAATCTATCGATAACAATCTTATTTAGTACTTAATACAAAGCACGCTATCTAAATAAGTAATATTTGTTGGGCTAAGTAAAGTGATAAATATAAGGTATTGAGATTAAAGAAATACTCGTTAATAAACGATAAAAGCAATTTAAAAACGTGTCATTAATAAGTTCAGCATGTTTAATTGCAAGCACTATATTTAATTCGGCGTCAGTACAACAAGGTTAATCATGAATAAAGTATTTACGTAATACACAGAGGAACTTAATGTAAAAGCGGATGACTTATCGTGGTTCAGATATTGAAATACTGCTTACTGAGCGCCAGTCTGAAAGCCGAAAAACGAAAACGGTACGAGTATCGCCATTTAACTGTGGTAGGTAAATTGGCCACGTTGCTATCACCTATTCCGCTAAGATAGCAGTATCAAAAAAGTGATAACCATGAGTATGGATGAAACAAGCCATTCAAGACCTTGTGTTTATATTTAGCGCGTCGTTCTACGGCCAGAGGTCTTCGGTCTGCCACCTATTTTAGTGCATTTTTCAGGCAACGCTACGTGAAATCTATAGGCATAATAAGGGTATTGCCTTATAGATTTCACACAGCGCACGCGTTTATCTGAACATAAATTGCGCGCAAATCGCGAAATTCTATTGCTTCTGTTTAAAAAGGCAGCCGTTAGACAACTAAACTAAGCGGGAATTAGCATAAGACTGTATAAACATACAGTCATGTGGTAAAGTGGCACCTAATAGGAAATACTACTGAGCTAATAGGAAATACTACTGAACTATCAGGCAAGGTATCCCGATTACGCGTTCTGTAAGCCTATATTTATTGAATAAACGTATGGTTAGACCTGCGCTAATACAAGGATTACCTTGTTACTTCACGCATGATAATTACAGTTATCATGCGTGAATAACTATTTAAATCAATACGTTACAAAATTATTTATAAAAGATACAATCTTATTGAACGCGCTACATGCAGGCCAATTCATGTCATCTAAGCAAAAGATAACACATTTACACCCTCATAAAGTGAAGCGGCAAGCGACAAGTGATTCATTGGATCATAGCAATAATAGCAGCCACGCTTCCGGTTATTACGATTCTGGTAGTGGCTCCACTAAAGGAGGTGTCAATTCGCAACTCGTTTCGCCTTCACGTTCTTCATCTACGCATGATGTTGAAAGTTACTACCGAGAAATTTTTACTAAGTTACCGTACAACACGCAACGTGCGTATATTAGTGACTACAACGAATTCGCAATTTTTTGTAAGCAGGCTAATCTGCAAGGCTTCACCGACGATTTTAGCCACAATGAATTATGTATAAAGCAATATGTAGAAGAATTGTGTCGTTCTCCCCTCGCCTACAGAACGATTAAACGTCGTCTGTCTGCGCTCAGTAAATTTTTAGGTGTTGCTAAATTGCCTAACCCCATCATCCGTTCTGCCTATTTAAGAGATTTTATAAGACTGTCTCTTATTGAAAATAGAAAGTATCGTTTGACACACAAACAGGCCATTCCGCTTACCATTGAAATGGTTGAACAAATAAATAACGCTATTATTCCCGACTCTTTGTTAGAACTAAGAGATATTGCCATTATTAACCTTATGTTCGATGCCTTACTGCGTGCAGACGAATTAGTAAGAGTCTGTGTAGAAGATATTTCTGCCAGGAATAATACACTGCTTGTGGTTTCTTCTAAGAGTGATCAATCTGGACAAGGTCAATATAGGTATGTTTCCTCCAGTACGGTTTCTATGATCCAAGAGTATATAAATGAAGCAAATACTTGCCCTAAAACCAAACAAACCCGACATGTTTCAGATTTACGTGGGCTACACAAAGGCATACTTTTTCGACGATTGACGAATCATAAAACGGCACTATTGCCCTTTGACGAACAAATACCAAGTCATAAAGCAAACGTTCTTAATTACTCAAGTGTCTATCGTATTTGGCGACGCATTGCCCATCGTGCTGGAATTTCCGAAAATATTACGCCACACAGTGGTCGCGTTGGCGGCGCAGTATCGCTTGCAGAAGATGGCGCATCTTTACCCGAACTGCAGCTTGCCGGGGGCTGGCAATCTCCAGAAATGCCGGGGCATTATACTAAACAAGCGAATGTAAAACGGGGCGGCATGGCGAAATTGTCCGCCAAACGCAATCGATAACCCACTGAAAATAATAAAGTATTTTTCGTTAAAAGGTTACGCGTAACATTGGTCAATACCAACAGCACCCTACTCTGCAACGCTTTGTTATCTTTACCAATCTAAATACGTATTCCCTGCGTAACAACTGCATACATTATCGAATCTAGTTTGCGTACGGTGTAGGTATTCAATCACCTCAAGTACGACATGTTTTTGCTTTACGTAAAGGAGTTATATATGAGTAGCGGAATCGATACAAAGCACGGCAAACTACTGGCAGAGTTAGTCGTTCCCTCTTCGTCTTGGCATGTTCAACCAGAGAAACAAGACCCCTTTAAATCGAAAGAAGCAGCGGTTGAGTATCTGAACTCTCATAATGAGCCCTTATATCTTCATGTACCACTGGCACAGTCTGATGATTTCGTACGCATTTGCGTTACCTCACGAGATGACGATGTAGTATTTACGATTAAAGACATCAGTAAGGGTGGCGAAACTTCAATTCACTATTCGCACATAAAGAATTTAGACAGCACTATTCGAACGTTAGTTAATGAGTCGTGTGACAAAAAAATAAAGTCGCTTTAGTAACCCCACGTATTATTACTTGGTTACCATAAAATTGATAACCAAGTAATAATAGCAAGCAAGAGGCTAACGAAGACAGCGGCCGAGCCAATATCTTTTGCTCGTCCAATGAGTTCGTGGAAGTCGGTTGTTATATGATCGCAGAGCTTTTCAATCGCGGTATTGAGAAGCTCTGTGATTAAGACAATAAACAACGACACGATAAGCAGTAATTTTTCTACCGTTGAAATGTTCAAGAGCAAAGCCGTGGGGACTAATAAGCTCATCGCCATTAATTCCTGCCTTATCGCCGCCTCACTTTTAAATGCGGCACGCAGTCCTTTGATTGAATAATGGGTTGCAAAAAGAAGCCTAGAGAACCCTGTCCGTTTGATCATTTTTAGTATTATTCATTCCCACAAAAATCATCACGCTAGCGAAGCTTCATGACAGTCGAATGACATCGCTATACTTTTACCGCCAACACATCTGTTTTTACACCGTGAAGCACAGCATTTGCGGTTGAACCGAGTAATAGCCGCAAACCACTTTGACCATGGGTGCCTACAACAATGAGATCGGCGTTAAGTTTTTTCAGCCATATGGTGAATCTCATCAGCGGGCGAACCTATTTCAACATTGACATGGCTATAGGGAATATCATGCTTTGCTGCCACATCTTTTAGCTGCCTTAAGGCTTGCTCTCTTACCTCTTGTGAAAAATCTTTTTCTAAAAAGAAACCGTAGGGCTCCATATTAGTTTGGGGGTATGCGACATATAGCAAGTGGAGCTTATGGCTATTACCAGCGATGGAAATCGCTCTTTCTACTACCACGTTGTAATCAGAATACACATCTATAGGTACTAAAATCGTATTGTAGCTTTGCATAGCTTTTCTCCCGTTGTGATAAACAGTTAACGCCAAATAATCGCTTTGCTTTTGCGTAAACTTGATAACAAGAGATTATCTTGTGTTTATTGTTAATACTTTGCGCTAGGTCAATATAAGTTCCAACAGCTACTTCATACTAAATTTATCAACTGAGCTTTGAGATATCATTTAATAGTAAAGTAATAGAAGGAATAAGTGATGAAGACCGCAATCATACTGCTAGCTACGCTTCTGCTTTTTGCCTGTGAGCAAGGCGCAAAATCACCCAGAGGGTTTAGTTTACCCGAAGGCAACGCGGAACAAGGTTATCTGGTTTTTAAAAAATATCAGTGCCAAGATTGCCATAGAATTGCTGGCGAAGGCGAAGATGACAGCGCCCAATACTTGTTGGTTAAACCTATACCGCTAGGCGGAAGTAGTGGCAGAATTAAGACTTATGCAGAACTTGTGACAAGCATCATCAATCCTTCACACAAATTGACACCCCGACAGCCTGCAAGCTTTACAAGTGAAGATGGTGTTTCCTTGATGCGCGTTGTTAATGACGAACTCACCGTTTCCGAGCTCATAGATTTGGTGGCATACCTTCAACCAAAATATAAAGTCTCACCTTATAGAACCAGTGACTATCGTCTTTATCAATTACGTATTCCAGAAAAGAAAGTGGAATAGCAAAAAAGCACGTACACGCCTGGTCTTAGAGAAATTGGCCAGGAGTGTAAATGCCTTTTCATGAAATCACCGTTCTCGTTGCTAGTAGCGCTTTACGAAACGTCTTTCGTTTCTTTTTCAACTTCAGCTAACAAACTACACGGCATAAAGCTTTCTGCATTGGCCTCTTTAAGGTGAAGCTTAAACCGTTCAGGTACCTCATCAGTAAGGAAGCTTCCGGTTTTCACTAACGGAAAAATCTCATCATAGCGTGCGACGTGACACTGATCGACCCGCCTGAAAATATGAGTTCGGTTTAGCTCACTGGTTTTAACATGGCCGGTAGAAGATAAAATATCCATCAGTGCGTGAATTGTCTTTCTATGAAAACGGTAAACCCTTTCAAATTTGTCCTCTACATTTAATCCGCGGGCAAGTCTTGGATCCTGTGTTGCTACGCCAGTTGGACACTTATTCGTATTGCAAGACAGTGATTGAACGCAGCCTAAAGCTAGCATCATGCCTCTCGCACTATTACATAAATCGGCGCCTAAGCTTAGGTTTTTAGCGAGTTGGAACGCCGTAATTATTTTTCCAGATGCGATAATTTTAACCTTCTTCCGAAGGTCGAAACCAGTAAGACAGTCATCTACAAACGCCAGCGCTTCTCGAAGGGGAAAGCCAATGGAATTCGTATACTCTAATGGAGCCGCGCCAGTTCCACCTTCGCCACCGTCTACGGTAATAAAGTCGGGGGTAACGCCCTTTTCAACCATGGCTTTACACATAGCAATAAACTCACTTTTCCTTCCAAGCGCTAATTTAATGCCAACGGGCTTATAGCCACTTAGCTCTCGTAACTCAGTAATGAAATCAATCATCTCCAATGGCGTCGAAAACGCTTTATGTCGCGGCGGAGAATCGACCTGAGTCCCCGGCTCTACCCCTCTTATTTCAGCGATTTCAGGGGTATTTTTATACGCAGGAAGAATGCCGCCATGGCCTGGCTTAGCGCCTTGACTCAATTTTATTTCTATCATTTTAACGTTGTCTAACTGTGCCTTTTCCTTGAACAAGTCAGGATCAAAGCCGCCGTCTTTGGTTCTACAGCCGAAGTAACCCGTACCAATTTGCCAAACGATGTCACCACCATGTTTTAAGTGGTAGGGCGTCAGACCGCCCTCACCGGTATTGTGATAAAAGCCACCTTTCTGCGCCCCTTTATTTAGGGCAAGTACTGCGTTTTTAGATAAACTGCCAAAGCTCATTGCACTGATATTCAGCACACTGGCTTCGTAGGGCTGCTTACAATGTGGTCCGCCAACAGTAATGCGGGGGTTTTCATCCATTTCCTCAACTTCGCGGGCAGATAACGAGTGGCCAATCCATTCATATCCCTCTTTATAGGTGTCGAGTTGCGTTCCAAATGGAATAGTCTCGCGGCTATTCTTAGCACGCTGATAAACAATTGACCGAAACATCCTCGATATAGGCGCGCCACCCGTATCGGTTTCAATAATATACTGCTGTATATAAGGTCTAAGGCCTTCAACAGTCCATCGGACTCGACCTATCAATGGAAAGTTTTTCAATATGGCATGTTTTGATTGAAACGCGTCGTATAAGCCAAAAATAAGAAGGGTGACAGAGAGTAACAAAAACCACCAAATGGGAGTCCAAAGCAAACCAATTGCTACATTAAAAACAACCAACATGCTAAGCACGCCTAATATTGTAATACGCATTTAAAGTCCTTCTTTATTTTGGTCATGTTTTATTTGCATACTAAGCCACTAACCTTCTTCAATACACCCAAAAGTGAGATCTAGATTTGCCTTGGCGGTAAATAGCTGATTTGAAAACTTAATTTGAACAACCTATTAGGCACACCTATCGGTTACGCGTTACCATTAGTGCGATAGAACACGCATATAACAGAAAAAATACTCAGCAATAAAAACACGCTTTTTAGCTGCGAAAACAAGCTATTGCATGTTAATCTACAGAAAGTATTTACACCTTAAACACTTGGTATCTGATAACCACTATCAATAATAAAAATCGATAGCTTATCCAGATATAAAAGTGTTGTACCCTTATTAAAGGCTACGGTTTTTACGTATAACTATTTTGAAAGGTAATTCATGGAGTATGCATTTCTTCTCTTCGCATTTGCGTGCGGTTTAACGGTTAAGCTTATCGGCATTCCTCCACTTGTCGGCTATCTCGTTGCTGGCTTTTTATTAAATTTCGCAGGCTATACCTTAACCGAAGATTTAACCCAAATAGCTAATTTGGGTATTACTATCATGCTCTTCACCATTGGGTTAAAGCTCAATATTCGTGACTTGAGTCGTCGCGAGGTTTGGGCTGGAAGCATCACACATACCTTAGTTTGGGTAGGTGTTATTACCTGTTGTTTATTTGCTATGGGGACGATAGCAGCTAATTTTGTAGACGGTCTTACTTGGGAAAGTGCTGCTCTTATTGCATTTGCCTTAAGCTTTAGCAGCACCGTTTGCGTGGTAAAGGTGTTAGAAGAAAGTGGTGAAAGCAAAACCCGTCACGGGCGTTTAGCTATTGGCATTTTAGTTATGCAAGACGTGTTCGCCGTAATATTTTTGGTCGTAGCCACAGGCAAGCTTCCTTCGGTATGGGCGCTTGCATTACTTGCCTTATTCCCCGCCATGCCACTCATAAACAAAATGATAAACAAATCAGGACACGGTGAATTATTACCACTCACCGGCTTCATCCTAGCGCTCGGCGGATATCATTTATTTGAACTGGTGAATATAAAGGGCGATTTGGGTGCACTCATATTTGGTATTTTGCTTGCGCAGCATGAAAAAGCATCAGAACTTGCCAAATCATTATTAAGCTTTAAAGATCTGCTGTTAATTGGGTTCTTCCTCACTATAGGGCTAACAGCGCTTCCAGATTTAAATATGATAGTGCTGGCCATCGTATTCTGCTTGTTTATTCCTCTTAAAGCAGCGCTTTTCTTCGGGCTATTTACCTCACTGCGAATAAGAGGCCGTACGGCTTATTTAAGTAGCTTGGTGCTCTCAAACTACAGCGAGTTTGGGCTCATAGTTGGCGCACTTACTGTATCGCTTGGATTGCTGGCTAATTCGTGGTTAGTGGTTATAGCGCTTGCAGTGTCTATTTCATTTATTTTTACCAGCGTGCTGTATCGCAATTCTCATTCTCGCTATCACAAATACAAACAAACAATAAAACGCTTCGAGAAGCCTGAACGATTAAAAGAAGATATCTATCCTACTTTGCACAATGCCGAATTTTTAGTCTTAGGAATGGGCCGCGTAGGCCGTGGAGCATTTAACGCGCTTTCTAAGCTAAGTGAAGTAAACGTATGGGGCATGGATGCTGACAGAGTTAAAATCAAAGAAATGGCAAGCGAAGGCCTTAACGTAATTTGTGGTGATGGCGAAGACGTTGATCTGTGGGATAACCTTGATATACAACAAGTTCAGCTTGTTTTACTGGCGTTACCGTCAATTCAGGATTCCATCAATATTACGCGCCAGCTCAAAAATGCAGGCTATACGGGCAAGGTCGCAGCTATCGCTCGTTACGAAGATGAAGTGTCTCATTTACTAGAAAATGGCGTAGATAAAGTGTTTAACTTCTTCACTGAAGCTGGGCTGGGTTTTGCGGAAGAAAGCCTTGCCTATGCTCATGCGCAACAGTGATGCAGTTCTAAATGCGAACAATGGATGAATTGAGAAACGTTATCGTTTGTAAGCGGCTGTTTTTCAAAGGAATTTTGACGCATCACAAATATTAGTCTATACTTGCGGCAAATACGTCAATAGGGTTTACACAATGCAAGGTGATAAACAAGTAGTTGCAAAATTGAACGAAGTGCTCACAAGCGAACTTACTTCGATAAATCAATACTTTCTGCACGCCCGTATGTTTAAAAACTGGGGCTTTTCCGAGTTAAACGAAAAGAATTACAAGAAGTCCATCAAGGATATGAAGCAAGCCGATGATCTCATTGAGCGTATTCTTTTCCTAGAAGGGCTACCTAACCTTCAAGCGCTAGGTAAACTTTATATTGGTGAAGATACCGTAGAAATGCTGTCGTGCGATGCGCGTTTTCAAAAAGAGCAGCTTCCCCTACTTCGCGAAGCCATCGCATTATGCGAAGAGAAACAAGACTATGTGTCTCGCGATTTATTAGAAGACCTTCTTGAATATGAAGAAGAGCACTTAGACTGGATTGAAACGCAAGAATATCAGATTGATGCGATGGGTATTGAAAACTACCTGCAAGCGCAAGTAATGGGAGATGACTAATGAAAGGCAATCAAGCAATAATCAATGGCTTAAATGAGCTGCTTTCATACGAACTAGCAGCCATGGACCAATACTTTATTCACTCTCAAATGTATCTCGATTGGGGGTTGAATAAGTTGTATGAGCGAATCGATCACGAGTTTGATGACGAACGCGGTCACGCAACAAAGCTCATAGAGCGCATGCTGTTTTTGGAAGGCACCCCTGATATGACAAAGCGCACAGGCTTTAAAGTGGGTAAAGACGTACCAGAAATGCTTGAGAGCGATTTGCGTGTGGAATACGAAGTTGACGCAAAACTACGTGAAGTCATCGCGCTTTGTGAAACTGAGAAAGACTACGTGACCCGCGACATGCTTATTGTTCTTCTTGATGACACAGAAATGGATCACGCGCATTGGTTAGAACAACAGTTAGGGCTGATTAAGCGAATTGGCCTTTCGAACTACTTACAGTCGCAAATGTAAGTTGTGAAAAAAACATAGTAAAGTAATAACGGCTGCATCGCGCAGCCGTTATCTATTGTGCTGCCATACTTATTGTTGCGTCACAAAATATAAATAGTGGGGGTTGTCCTTTCCTTCAATATTTAACCGCAATTGCCATTTCATAACTGGCTCACTACAACTGCCTAACATAAACCAACCTGACCACTTTCCTTGACCATCGTTATCTAACAGCACGGGAATTTTGCCCATATACATGTTTACCCCTTCAATCCAGGCACTCTCGATTTCTTGATTTTCAGGAATTAAAATTTTCAACGTTACCGATTCTTCAGGTTCAGGCATAGTTGAAAATGTGGCAATGGCCACCTCGCCATCAATTAAGAATTCGCAAGTTTCATTGACAAAGTTGCAGCTGTTTCCTATTCCATTAACTACGCTCGTGTCTTTTAACACCGATGACTGGAATTTATGTGCAAGGTATACACACACGGCTACAACAATAATAGCCACTAATGGAAGCTGGGAATGTAAAAATTTTGATCGTTTATTGTTATCGTTATTTAGCATTTCTTAAATTTTGTGTATTTCTTCATTGACGGAGATCAAGCTTAGGTAGTTTATGGTATCTTTTTGTAATTAAAAACCTTATCATCCGCGTACCAACTGGCTTGGAGACAATAATTATTACTCTTTCCAAGCTCGGTGTGAAGCGTTATTCCTTAGCTGATACACGTCTCGACCGTACTATTCCGGCAGTTGGAGACCATAGTTCATTTGAAGTGGAAGATTCATTAAAATGAGTGAAATAAGCCAAGCACAACCTGACTACAATTATAAAGTAGTTAGGCAATTTACCATCATGACCATAGTCTGGGGTATCATTGGTATGGGCCTAGGGGTATTTATTGCCGCGCAGTTATTTGCACCTATGCTTAACTTTGACACACCATGGCTAACATTCTCACGTTTGCGTCCGTTGCACACTAACGCCGTTATTTTTGCCTTCGGCGGCTGTGCGCTATTTGCAACGTCGTACTACATCGTTCAGCGTACCTGCCAGGTAAGACTGTTCAGTGACAAACTTGCCGCATTTACCTTTTGGGGTTGGCAAGCCGTTATTGTTTTAGCTGTAATTACCCTACCTATGGGCTTAACCAGCACTAAAGAATACGCTGAACTAGAATGGCCAATTGACATCCTTTTGGCACTGGTTTGGGTCGCTTACATCATCAACTTCTTCGGAACCCTAGTAATCCGTAAAGTTTCGCACATTTATGTAGCGAACTGGTTCTTAGGTGCGTTCATGCTAACTGTTGCAATTCTTCATATTGGTAACAGCATGGCTATTCCGGTATCTTTCACTAAATCGTATTCACTGTATGCAGGCGCAGTAGACGCTATGATGCAGTGGTGGTACGGCCATAACGCGGTAGGTTTTTTCCTAACTGCGGGCTTCCTTGGTATGATGTATTACTTCGTGCCTAAGCAAGCTGGTCGCCCGGTTTATTCATACAGACTTTCAATTGTTCACTTCTGGGCACTTATTTCTCTGTATATCTGGGCTGGTCCACACCACCTTCACTACACTGCCCTACCAGACTGGACTCAGTCACTAGGCATGGTGATGTCTATTATCTTATTCGTTCCATCTTGGGGTGGTATGATTAACGGTATCATGACGCTATCTGGCGCGTGGCATAAGCTTCGCACTGACCCAGTACTGCGTTTCTTAATTGTTTCATTGTCTTTCTACGGTATGTCTACTTTCGAAGGCCCAATGATGGCAATTAAAACCGTTAACGCATTATCTCACTACACTGACTGGACAATTGGTCACGTACACTCTGGCGCACTAGGTTGGGTAGCAATGGTCTCAATTGGTTCAATTTACCACTTAATTCCAGTGCTATTTGGTCAGCGTGCAATGTACAGCACCAAGCTAGTTAACGTGCACTTCTGGTTCGCTACTATCGGTGTTGTTCTATACATCGTAGCAATGTGGATGTCTGGTGTACTTCAGGGTCTAATGTGGCGTGCAGTAAATGCTGATGGTACGTTAACCTATAGCTTTGTTGAGTCATTAGAAGCGTCTAAGCCGTTCTATGTGGTTCGTTTCATTGGTGGTTGTTTCGTGGTAGCGGGTATGCTCATTATGGCATACAACACATGGAAAACCGTTCGTGCACCTAAAGGCAGTATCGCTGCAGATCCAGCGACTCAGCCAGCGTAGTTAAGGAGACGAATAATGAAAAACGCACATGAGTTAATTGAAAAAAATGTCGGTCTGTTAACGGTATTAATTCTTATCGCTATCAGCTTTGGTGCCATGGTGCAAATTACGCCGTTGATGTTTCAACAGCAAACCATGGAACCGGTAAAAGGCTTACGTCCATATACCGCGCTTGAGCTAGAAGGCCGTGACATCTACATTCGTGAAGGCTGTGTAGGTTGTCATAGTCAGATGATCCGTCCATTTCGCGCAGAAACAGAGCGTTATGGTCACTACAGCGTTGCTGGTGAGTCAGTATGGGAGCACCCCTTTCCTTTGGGGCTCTAAGCGTACTGGTCCTGACCTTGCACGTGTTGGTGGTCGTTACAGCGATGAATGGCATCGTGTTCACCTGCTTAATCCTCGTAACGTAGTACCAGAGTCGAACATGCCAGGTTTCCCTTGGCTTGCGGAAAACACGCTTGACGGCGAGTTAACAGCTAAAAAAATGGAAGNGTTAGAACAACAGTTAGGGCTG